>NZ_CP019942.1 GCF_002117445.1 Ketogulonicigenium robustum | reverse complement strand
CGCGTCTCCCGTTGAGGGTGGACGCGGTCTCAAGCATGTTGATTCTTGCGAATGACATGGCTATATCTCTCCAAAGTTCTGAGGACGACGCGGGGACCGCGAAATCACAGCGTTCGTCCAGGTTAAGGGCTCCGGTTAATCCCGGAGCCTTTCCATTTCATATGAACGACATCCGGAAAAATCAACATATTGATGCCGCTGGACGATGTGCGGCCAAGATGTGCTGCAGTATTCCCGGCGGGCGGAACCGTTCCGATATTTGAAGTCTCCACGCTTCCGCCCGCCTAATGTCGTTCTGTCGTTGAACTTTCATAAAGGTGAAACCCTGCTGGTTTCCCCCGGCGGCAAAGCCGCCTCCCCCTTCCTGCCTCACAAAAAAAGGGAAAAGGCCCGTTTCAACCGATCGACGCAATCTCCTTTCACGGTATCCAGATACCTTTTCTGGTGAAGCCATCCGAAACAAAGGCCGCGAGTCGTCACACCTGGGCTTGACCGACGCGAATCACTCGGACAGTGTCCGGTCATGGACCACATGCTGACCCCAAAACAGGCGGCGGCCCGTGCGGGCTGCGGGCGTTCCTCTATCATGAGGGCGTTAAAGTCCCAATCTTTGCCCGCTATACGCGATAATGAGAACCGCTGGCAGATTGACCCGGACGCCCTTGACCGTTGGGCCGGTCACAGGCCGGACAATGACCGGTCTATGACCGAACACGGACCGGCCACACCTTCGGACACCCAAACGGACACCCCGGAGACCTTGGCACGGCTCGCCGTTGCCGAGGCCCGGTTGAGTGATGCCCTGTCCCGCGTCGAAGATTTGCAGAGAGAACGGGATGAATGGCGGGCACAGGCACAAGCCTTGACCCGTCAGCCCGGTTGGCTGGACCGCCTACTGGGTCGAACCTGACCCCCCATCGTCACCTTTGGCCTCACCAGCGGATTGCTTGTGAACCAAGGCCAGCAGTTCCTTGACCTGTTCCACGCTACCCGCTTCGGCTTCAATATCGCCCATCTTGACGCGGACCTTTCGGCCTTGTCTCGCAGCCACCCATCCACCGATAGCACCAATCACAGCCGGACCGAGGGTTGTGGCCATCATCGTGAACTCACCCAAAAAAGTGATGCCACCAGAGCCAGCCGAGTCCCTGATGAACGCTCGCTCCGAATATTTTATGTCCTGTTCTTTCAGGATGGTGCGGAACTCCCCGGCATCTTCTTTCGGGAAAACCGCGATTTCTAAATCACTCATGGAATGCTCCTTTTGCCCATGAGGTAATAATGCCCTGCCAATGAGCACCGAGCAAATCAGCCGGGTTGCTCTTTCGAAACGGTCTCGGGCTTTGGAAGTGTCCACCCCTCGAACAGTGCCCGGTCTCTCTCTGGCATCGAGGCAATCGCCATCCGCAGCACCTTGACCCATTGAGGATCTTTTGCAGCTTGCCCGATAACCGCACCGCCCAGGACGATTTTCCGCCGTGCGTCCTTTTTTCGGTCCTCTGCCCGAAGTTTTGCCCCGGCTTGTCGTATCTGGGCCTCTGCCCTCGCCTTGGCCTCTTTGGCCCGCTCTAACTGCCTTTCTACTGAAGTTCTTGCCATTTTCCGTCCTCCTTCATAGGGCCTATATGAACGGAGAGGGAACGAAGCAAGAAGTTCTCAAGAACCCGAAGGGCGCACTTACACAAACTCTGGGGAGTTTGTTTCGGGCGCCCTACCGGGGGTCATCTCGCCGATGGGGCGTCTCCGACGGTAAAAAGAGGAGGGGCCGCCGTGGCGATATATCACCTGTCCGCGTCCATTATCGGGCGAAGCGATGGCCGGTCAGCCGTTGCCGCGTCAGCATATCGGGCCGGGGCCGACATGACCGACCCGGACACCGGGACGCGGCACGACTACACCCGAAAGCGAGGCGTCCGGGCAACCTTCATGGAGTTGCCCGAAGGTGCCCCCGATTGGGCCACCGACCGCCCGAGCCTCTGGAACGCCGTCCACGCGAAGGAGACGCGGAAGAACTCGCGGCTTTCGCGTGAGATCCGCGTGGCCCTTCCCGCCGAGCTGGACGCCGAAGCCCAAGCCCGGCTTGTCCGCACCTGGGCACGGGACCACCTGGCCGCCGCCGGCATCGTCGCGGACATCGCCATTCACGAGCCGAGCCGCGAAGGCGACGACCGCAACACCCATGCCCACATCATGACCACCCTGCGGCGTTTCGACGGGGCAACCGTGGACGGATGGGCGAAGGGTGCCGCCCGCGACCTGAACGACAAGGCGTTCCTCGAGAACCTGCGGGCATCGTGGGAGACCGCCCAGAACGCCGCACTGGAGGCCGCCGGGTCAACCGCACGGGTTGACCACCGCACCCTTGCCGCACAGCATGAGGACGCCTTGGCCGCAGGTGATGACTTACTGGCCGCCGTCCTCAACCGCCCCCCGGAACCTCACCTGGGCGTGTCGGCCCAAGCGATTGACCGCCGGGCCGGGCGTCCGGTCAGCAACCGGGGCCGGGCCTTGGCGGAGGTCAGGGAGACCCGCACCCGGCTCATGACGGCATACGACACGGCACGGAGGGCCGCCGTGTTCATCGCAACGACCACCGCCGGGCTTGTTGACCGGGTGTCCGGTGCCCGGTCAGAGACCGGACACCCCATTGCCCGAATGTTCGGCCTTGGCCGTCATGCGGCAACTGTTGCCGACACCGTGCCAGAACCGTCCCGCCCATCGCCGGACGACGATACCCCGTCCCCGTCCTGACCCGCCTCAAACCGTGCCGATGCAGCGGCCTCTTTAAGCCCACTCTGTGCCTCTTCGGCGGCCCTGTGCTGTCTGGCCATCCAGAAATCCAGAATGGCCGCACCACGCATGGCTTCGGCCTCGGCGTCCCGTGCCTCGTCCAGACCTGCCCGGACCACCACCGCCTCAGCGGTTCCGTGCATGTCCAGATGTGCGGCCACCATGTCCAACACGGCGGCCCTGACTTCCTCGGGCGACACCTCGGCCCCCATCCAATCGTGGCCGAACTTCTCGGCCACGATGCGTGACACCGCCGCCTTGCAGAAGGTCCGGGCATACTGCTCCAGACCGTATGCAGCCTTGTCCTCGACCGTCCGAGCGTCAGGCGCCTTGATGACCCTCTGAACTGCCATTGATGCCCCTTTCTCGACTTCGATTAGTGCCGCAATTTGCTCGACCATGCTACGAACCCAATGGACGGTCCCCAGCAGACGCCACGCCCCATTCCGTGCCAGACCTGCGGCCCCGGCCTTCTTGTCCGATTTGGGCGAAAACCGGAACTCAACCCGCACAAGATGCGGGTCCGCGTCCTCGATGGCCAACTTGCCGTCCGCCACCCGTTCAAGGTCTTTCTGATAAACCTTCACGGACGCCTCACCCTTGCCCCAATAGAAGGTCCGGCCCGTGTCGCTCTCGATGACACGCGGGGCCGCCATCTTGGACGCCTTGGACATGCGGCGGGCATAGTCCAGCAAGGCGTCCATCAAACCCTCTTGGCTATGGTCCATCGACACGTCAGCACGAGCCAGCAGGGAGGGACCAAAGGCGTTCAGGGCCTGCGGGGCCAGCAGCGCACAACGACCATCACCACCGGGTATTTCAAGGCTCGGCATGTTTCTGGCATGCCCTGCCCGCACCGTAGCCCGGCGTTCCTCATCAATGGGTGAGTCCGCGTAATGCAAGGCACCCGCGAAACCGTCCGTCCCGTTGCCCACGCGTTGAGTGTGCAGACCAGCCAGCACAGACCAGAGACAAAAGGCATCCCGTGCCTCTCTTGCCTCTTCCTCGCCCATCCTGTCCTCGTAGTGAATGACACGCATGGCCTCAACGCGTTCAGTGCCCGTTAAGCGGGCAGCCTCGGCAACCTCCGACGGGTCAGCCCTGCGGCGTTCGCCCTTGCCGTTCCGCCCGTTAGGCAACGTGATTGTGAGCCAGTCGAAAAACCACGCCGTTTGCAGCCATTTTTCCATGACCGGGCTGGTTTTCTTGCCCTTCCTTCGCTTCTCCGAAGGTGGGGGGCACTTTGGGGCACAAACCGCCGGTTTTACGCCGTTCGGGGCCTGCTTTTCACATTGAAAATCAGGTGTTTGCCCCGAACTACCCCCCCTGTTAGCATGTGGGGGGTTTTGGGCCTTGCGGCGGACCTCATCGAGAGCCGCGACCGCCTGCTGTGAAAGGGTTTTACCGCCGTGGACCATCAT
>NZ_CP019941.1 GCF_002117445.1 Ketogulonicigenium robustum | reverse complement strand
GGCCGCAAACCCCGACGGGTGCGGCGACTATTCTCTTGATTTTCTGCGTCTGTGCGCATACTATCCTCCGTGTTCATCAGGCTCACGCCTGATCTGATTAGGGCTCTTGTCTCTGCTTGTATCGTCGCCAAACTATACTTTAAGCAGCGTCTAGAGCCTGATGAACGATCTAAGAAGCCCGCCCCCTGAAAGGCGGGCTTTTTTGATCTGTGCCAGATGTTGTTACATCGGCGCTCAAAAATCAAGTTTTTTCTTGACTTTCAATAATTTGCATTATGCACATTATTATCGTTTGATAATAAGAGCCAGAACAGCACAGAATAGTTGTGCGATAGCTATGAATAATAGCAGATCCATCCCTGTTTCCTTTCTTACTAAATACAATGCGAAACTGCTCGCATCTGTTTTATTTAGTTGAATCGGAAACTCCAAATCGGCCGGATTCAAAAAAAATATAGACTATCTTTAAAGTAGCAACGCCGCCGCTCGCGCGACGGCATTGCGGGAAATGCGATAGCAACAAAACCACTTATTGTCGTATATCCCCACTTTCAAGCGAAGCGCCCCGCGAAGCGATCAAAAAAGAAAGAAAGAAGGGGGCGCTGCCCCCGTCATGCGCAAGCGCATGACTCCCCCGCCCCTCACTCACCAAAGCAGCAGCTACGAAGCAGGACGGGATCGGCGTTTGTGCATCACGTGCTCGCATCACCAACACAAATAGACGTATCCCCATGAATGGGGCCCCACGTCGATTTGTGTTGGCGCTACTGCGCGCGCAATGCCCTGCAGCCTCACCCGACCGGCTCCGAAGCAGCAGCTTTTAAGACAGTGAGTGACACAAGAAAACATGCGCAAGCGCATGTGTGCATCGCGTGCGCGCGATGCACGGGAAGGTTGCCTTCGTTGTATATAATAATATAGCCTGCACGCTGTGCGCACAGCGTGCATGAGAGGCAAAAACATGTCAAAAATGTTGACTACTGCACAAGTTGCACAGCGCTTTGGACTGTCACGATCGACAGTTAGCAGAGCGCTTAAAAACGGCGACTTGCGTGGCATCCGCGACAATAGAGGCGTGTGGAAAATTGCCGAAGATGATGCGCATAAATGGCGCAGCGACGCCGTGCATGAACAGCGTGCGCACAGCGTGCATGACAGTGCATTACGCACACGTGCTGAAGTTGCGGAAGCTCGTGCAACAGCGCTAGAAATGCACGTGTCTGACTTGCAAAGCGAGCGTGACGACTTGCGAAAGCAGCGCGACGAGCTGCAAGCGAAGTTAGACGGTCGGCCCGTCGAAACTGTCAGTATCAGCCAGCTTTTCGGGCGCCTTTTTCGGCGCTGACATGGCGCGTAGAAGCGCGACAGTCTCAGCTTTCGTTCGCTTCATCTGCGGCATGATCTTCACAGCATCAGTGCGTGCTGCGCGTGTCTCTTCGACCTCTTTTCTAGAGCCGAGCCGCAATGCAATCTGAATAGATCTGCGTATTCGCGGCAAGCTTTTACGCACTTCTGAAATCGCTTCATCGAGCGACTTCAAGCGCTCTACAAGAATGCCGCGCAAGCCAGAAACTCGCTTGCGCTCAGCCCTGACGGCTTCGACAGCGACAGACTTTTGACGCTCAAAATCGACTTGTGCAGCATCGAGCTTTGCACGCTCTGCATCGAGCTGCTCGCGTTGTGTTTTAAGCTCTGTGCGCTCTGTCTCGACAGCTTTAAAAGCCTCAGTTTCTAAGCGATCCGGCGCGCCGTCCGACTTCTCACGCTTAGGCTCTAGCTTGATGTTATTCCGACGCTCGAAAAACGCAGCAAACTCGCTTTGCAGCGCAATACCGACCGCGCGCGGCGCGCTATAGTTTGGCGCTGCCCCAGAATGCCGCCGCTGGATCTCTTCGCGATGTTTATCGGCCAGCTCGCGACCAAATTTTGTGGCGCTCGACCACATTTCGCCAGGCTGATCCGGCGGCGTTCTTTTCGTGCGCTTTTCATAAACTGGCGAAGCAAAAACATCGACGATGCTCTCGCCCGCCTCGTCTCTGTCTAGCCTCGCTGCAAAGACAGCGTTACCGCCGTGCGTTTCGTTTATAAACTCCACTGCTTGGCGCACCATGGCGCGCTGCAGCTCTTCTTTGCTTCTGTTGGTTCTTCTCTCGTCAAGAAGCTCAGGCGGAAACCGCACTATAAAGTGCAGAACAGGCTTCTTCGCCGCTTTGTTTTGCCTAACGCCTTTTGTGTGCGCGTCATATGCCGACCGAAGGTCTAGCGTCTTATAAACGAGCGGAGAGGCATCTCTTACGACGCGTTTCGCACTTGTTTTGTCTTGTCGTTTCGCGTGCTTTTCGGCTGCTGACAATCCAGCCATATCTAACGCACTACATCTCACCGCTGCTTTCATTTTCAATCCCTCATATATTACCTTTTCTGTTGTTTTTGCGAAAAACGCAAAACTCGCTTTGCGTTTTTTGTTCGGCACCTGCGGCACCTCCAAAAAACACGCTTGCTCTCCGAGGGTCTGGCAGGAGCCTAAGAGGGGGCATTCTGCCCCTGATCGACCCCATTGAGGCTCGATCTAAACAGACCCCCCACAGGGGCGTCTGTGGGCCGCTAGTGCGGCCTTCCGCCATCTTCGAGCCATCTGATCTCTGCAATTAGAGATGCATGGCGCATCTCCCATTCCAGCTCAGATATCCCGTATCTGTCGATGACGGTGTCATACAATTCGTCGAGCCTTGCTTCGCGCTCTTCTTTTGTCATGCCAGTTGCATCGCGTTCTTCCATCTCCTCGTTCTCCTCTATGATGAAATCATTTTCGTCCTCGTCGTTTGGCCCGCTTTCTGCTGCCTTGACCGCAACAGCGCCTCCGCGCTCTGCGGCCTCGAGCAAGTTCACGCGTTTAGCGCGCACTTGCTTCCACCCTTCATTGTCCCACTCCGCGACAATTTCAGGGCCGCTTTGCTCTGCTGCATCAACTTCAGCCATAGCTTCATCGTCATCCAGCTCGACCAAACCGCATTCTTCTTTCAAGCCTTGGCTCCACACCAATTGCCGCCTACGCTTGCCGCTCGTTGCATTGAAATATTCGAGCCAAAGCCCGTCATCGCCCGCCTGAAGTAGCTGCCTTGGCGTGCGTCCTTTGCGTTTTCCGCTCTTCGAGCTTGAAAGCGTCAACTCTTCGGCAGCGCCCCACTTCGCTACGTAGTCGCCCGCATTGGCAGCCCCGCGAACGTCAAACGCCGCATCGTTGCCCCACATGCCATACCCCTTCAGACATGCACGCCACGCATCGCCTAGACGTTGCATCAGATGCAGCGCTTCGCTTTCATCGCCAGCTCTTAGCAAGACAATTTCGTGAAAGTGCGGGTGCCACCCATTTGCATAGCTATGAGTAATTTCAGTTGATGTGACTGACCCAACAAATGGTAAATCGCGCCACTCGCGGCGCTGACGCAACCGCTGTTTCGCCTTCTTCATGTTTTGGAGAAGATCAAAAAGCGAATCACCTGCTTTGTGCTGGGCTGTCAGAGTTATGAGCACCGGCACAAACCCGTTGTCGCGCGCCCACGCGAGCAAGTGATTCATTTCAGAACGGCGAATTTGCGCGATGCGAGCGCTACAAACTGCGCAGCCCCACACATTCCGGCACTGTGCTAGACCTGAAAAGAATGCCCGACGCCCGCCATCCTCGCCCACGTTTTGCACGTTTAGCTCAACTGTCGGAGACACTTTTACGTGCCGACATTTCGCAACTTGGTGGGGCTTGTTTTTGTTCAGATTCAACAGAATCCGAGCGGCTGAACGCAGATCTGCATAAAGCTGCCGCCTACTGAATAACCTGTTGTTTTCTTTGTTTTTTTCATTCGGTTGACCCCCATTCTGGTCAACCGATTTACGGTATATACCAAGGGGGGTCTGCCGACCCCCTGAAAAAGCGTCATCGCCGCGCGCCTGCGCACCCGCGTTCTTCTTCGATTTCTGAACTGAATGTGATGCTAGTTTGTGAGACAT
>NZ_CP019940.1 GCF_002117445.1 Ketogulonicigenium robustum | reverse complement strand
CACAGCGCTGGCAGCAGGCTTTTTTGCCAGTATCGCCCACGCCTCGTGGGCTTCCCGGTCAGTTTGAACCCAAGTGCCGAGCGGGCGCTTTGCGGGAATGGGGGGAGGCTTTGCCACTGTCTACTATCCGGCGAATTTTTCCAAATTCTGGACAGATTTGGCAGGAATGTGGCCCTTGTCAAGTTTTTGGACATAAATGGCCTAAGCATAGGACACCAGAGTCCTCTACCTCCGCTCGGCTGGCTGTCACATTCTTGGACATAAATGGCCTAAGAGGACACCAGAGTCCTCTACCCCGGACTCTGGTGTCCTATAGGGGGGTGGTAACACGCTGTTTTGAAACGATGTTTTTTTTGCCCTTCTTATGATCTTAGGGCAGGCAAAAAATGCCCATTCCGGGCCCGCTTGCGGGCCGGGGGGAAGCGCCCACCCACAGGGCTGGCGACCCCCCGCCTACGGACGGACTGGGTAGTTTTTGCTTGCCATCGGATGCAAGGCCCCTTGTGGGCCGAGTGGACGATTCCGCGCATGTGTGCGCGTGACGGGTGGGGGTGCGGGGGAGGGATGATGCTCCGGCTACGCCCGTGGCTGGCCTCGGATTTGCTTAGAACAAGGAAGTGATAACTCTGGTTGTCAGACACCCACATGATAACTATAGTTGTCGAATGATCGAGTTAATCCGAAGCGGAACCTTCGATACCTGGCTTTCCGGTTTGCGGGATCGCAGGGCGGTTGCGCGCATCACTGCCAGACTGGACCGCCTTGCGGCGGGGAACCCCGGCGATGTGGAGCCGGTCGGAGAGGGTGTTTCGGAACTGCGGATCAACTACGGGCCGGGCTACCGGGTGTATTTCATCCAGCGCGGGCCGGTTCTCGTGATCCTGCTTTGTGGCGGCGACAAGTCCACGCAGAGCAAAGACATCAAACAGGCCAAGGTGCTGGCCGCAGAGTGGAAGGGCTAAGCGATGCCGGAAGAAAAATTCGCCCGCTACGATTCCGCCGACTACCTCAAGACCGAGGAAGATATTGCGGCCTATCTCGAAGCGGTCATGGAAGATGGCGGCGACGATCCCGCCTATGTTGCCCGCGCCCTTGGAGTGGTTGCCCGCGCACGGAACATGACCGCGCTGGCCCGTGAGGTTGGCATGAGCCGGGTGGGGCTGAACAAGGCGCTATCCGGGGATGGGAACCCTACGCTGTCCACGGTGATGAAGGTCGCTAAGGCGCTCGGGCTGAAAGTCTCGATCCAGCCCGGCGCGTAAGCCGTCATTCCCCGTCTGGCTGTGTCGGCGGTGAAATCATGAAGATGCAGTATCGGCTTCCGTCGCGCTGATCGGCGAATGCCCCGCCTGCGGTGGTGCAGTAGATGCTGGGATACTGTCCGAAGGCTTTGGCATCGGCGCGGCCCTGGAGCCAGAACACGGCCAGCGCGCCGACAAGCGCCCCTGCGGCCCCGATCGAGGCCAGCCAGACCCAGAACCCGCCGAACCAGCGCCACGCCTCTCTGCGGGCCTCTCCTGCGGCCTGTGAGAGGCTCCTGGCCGTTTGGAGGATCTCGGCATGGGATTCCCTGATAGCCGCTCTGGCGGCCCCCTGAGCGGCTTCTATGGCGTCCCTGTGGGTTTTGGCGGTGGCGAGCTGCAACTGGCCCTCAAGGCGCTGTTCCAGCCGTTTTCCGGTTTGCGCCATGTTGTCGAGGCTCTGGGCGATGGTCGCGTTGAGATGTTCGGCCTCGTCCCTGTCGAGGCTGGTGCGTTGCAGGTTCTCGATCTGGCGGCGCAGCGCGCCAATATCATCGACCAGAACCAGAAACGGATCGGTGCTGCCGCTCATGCCTCACCCGCCCCGGCGCTTTGCGCCCTGGCATCGAGGTCGGCCAGCAGCCCGGCGATTTCCTTCTGGTCCACGTCCCGGGTTGCGTTCTTGCGCAGGGTAGATGCCAGCCATTTGGAAATCTTGGGGTCTTTCAGGGCCTCGGTGGTGACGATGGCGCCGACGATGATCTTTCGGCGGGTGTCGCTGGCTTTCTGACGGGTTTTGAGCCGCGCCAGCTTCGCTTGCGCATCTGCGATCTGCTGGTCGATGGTGCGCGCCATTCTACCGCCCTTCCTCGTTACAAGAGTTGAATTTGTGCCGCGTAGTGGATAGCGTGTCAAACACGAAGTGCCCACTTATACAAACGCTGCGCGTTTGTGTGGGCAAGGGAACCCTGCGTTTCCCTTGAACCCTTAGCGAAGTGCAGCGCAGAAATGGCGATCTATCACCTTCGGGCCACGATGATATCTCGCTCTTCCGGTCGTAGCGCCACGGCGGCTGCGGCCTACCGCGTGGGCGAACGGATCGAGGATCACCGCACCGGGCTGACCTTCGATTACCGTGCGCGTGGCGGTGTCGATCACGTCGAAACCCTCGCCCCTGCCAACGCCCCCGCATGGGTGCAGGACCGGGAGGCGCTGTGGAACGCGGTCGAGGCGGCAGAGACCCGGAAGAATTCGCAGGTCGCCCGCGAAATCCGGGTGGCTCTGCCCGCCGAGCTGGACCACGGACAGCGCGTGGAGCTGGTGCGCGAATTCTGCCAGCGCGAGTTCGTGGCCCGTGGCATGGTGGCCGACATTGCCCTTCATGCGCCGGGACGGACCGGCGATGATCGCAACCACCATGCCCATATCCTGCTGACCACCCGCGAAATCGGCCCCGAGGGGTTCGGGGCGAAGAACCGGGACTGGAACGCGGTCGAGATGCTGGAAGGATGGCGTGAGGCATGGGCGCGGGACAGCAACCGCGCCCTTGAGCGATGCGGCCATGAGGAACGGATCGACCACCGGACGCTAGAGGCGCAGCGGATCGAGGCGCAGGAGCGGGCCAGCGCGGCGCATGATCGCGGCGACGAGGCCGAGGCGCTGCGTCAAACGGTGCGGGCGGTGGAACTGGACCGGGATCCGTTGCCGCAACTGTCTGCCGGGGCGTGGCAGATGAAGGAACGCGGTATCGAGGTCGGGGCCGTCCGGGTGTGGCGCGAGGTCAAGGCGCAGGCGGCCGAGGTTGCGCGTGTGGCGGAGGTTCTGGCCGGTCAGGTGCGCGACTGGATCGGGCGAGCTGTGGATCGCCTCGGGCCGTTGACGCAAGAGGGGGCGGCGCAGGGTCTGGCTTATGCCGGCGCTGCGGATCGGGATGGCCGGGAGGGGAGGCAGGACCTGGCCGCGCGGTTGCGCGAGGCATGGGAGGCCCGCCAGAGCCGCACCGCGTCCGATGCCATAGCTGCACCTGGACAAACCCCGGAACCGGAATCCTCCCGCAGCCTGGCCGAGCGGCTACGGGAGGCGGCGCAGGGGATCGACCGGGGCACGCTGGCCGAGGCGGCAGCGCGGTTGCAGGAAAGCCGGGAGGCCGAGGAACGCCAGCGGGTGCAGGAGGCCGAACGCCTGAAGGAGCAAGAGCGGCAGCAGGAACGGTTGCGGGAGCGAGAAGCCCGTGACCACGACCGGGATGGCGGGCTTACTCACTGATCCGGCCAGCCCCGACCCTACAGCCCGCGATGGAACGAGCGGGCCGGGGCTGGCCTATCGACGGTTTGAGCCCATCGCTGACACTTGGGCAGGGCGCCGCATGGCAGGCCTGTCGCTTGTATAGGTGAAGGCCAGCCCTTTGCCCTGGCCGACCTCGACCAATGCGGCGTGGCCGCATTCCCGGTAGCTGCCATTCGTCTCGCTCCGCAGCGATCACCCCCTCAGGATGGTAACGATGCGCGACTTTATACATTCCGATGATTTGGGTCCGTTTCCGTTTCGTCTTGGCTCAGGGAAACACGCTCCGCGCTATTGATCGGGCGAGTTCATGATCGAGCTCGCGTCCGTTCAGGAGGCGATACCAGAATGCGCCGTGGATCATGGTCGACAAGGTATCCGGGTCGGCTTCCCGGGAAAGCTCGCCACGGCGCAGGGCTTCGGCCAGAATGTCGGTGACGATGGTTTCCCGCGGTGCGACGAACCGTTCCCGGAAGGCCTCACGAAACTCGCTGTCCTCCTGCGCGGCGGCGATCAATGCGCGCAGTGTATCGCCATCCGCCCGGAGGTGATTGAACACACCTATAAGAAGCCGTTCCAGCCGATCACGGGACGCGTCCCCTGTTTCCAGCGGTAATTGATCGTCGGCGCGCCGCCCGGTCTCTTCGAAAACGGCATCAAGGATGAGGTCGGCCTTCGCGTGCCAGCGATTGTAAAGCGTTTGCCGCGCCACTCCAGCGGCTTGCGCGATCGCGCCGATGCTTACGTTCCGGTATCCCCTTTCGCGCACCAGCCGCAGGGCCGCCTTGCGGATCGCTTCGGCAACCACGGGGTCTTTTGGCCGTCCCGGTCCGCTCCGTACCTCCTGCATTCCTGTCTTCTCCTGCGATTCCGGCCAAGCGACTTGAATTATAGACTTGAGTATAATTTTACATTAGTAGACTGCGATCTACAAATGGAATCGCACCATCCCGCCAAGAGGATATCATGCTGGACCGCCCCCTCATCCCTGCCCGAGCCGGTGCCTTGATCGCCGTGCTCGCCCTTTTGTCGATCTTTCCGCCACTGGCGACCGACATGTATCTCTCGGCCATCGGCATTCTCGCCGAGGATCTGAATACCAGCCATGCGGCGACCGAGCTTTCACTGTCGCTGTTCTTTCTGGGCCTTTGCCTCGGGCAGCTGATCGTCGGGCCGCTGACCGATGGATACGGGCGCAAGCGGCCGCTTCTGATCGGCGTCTTCATCTTCACCGTCACATCAATTGCGCTGCCGCTGGTCGACAATATCGTTGTCTTCAACGCGCTGCGCTTTTTGCAGGCGATCGGGGCCTGCGTGGGGATGGTCGTCAGCAGGGCCATCGTCGCCGATCTCTACTCGGGGCAAAAGGCGGCCAAGGTGATGACCTTGCTGGTGATGCTGATGACCATAGGTCCGGTCATCGCGCCGACACTTGGCAGCCTGCTGCTCGAGGCCTTCGGCTGGCGGTCGATCTTCGTGACAATGGTGCTGGTCGGTCTGCCTGCCCTCATCCTGTCGAAACTGGTGGTGCCCGAGACGCTGTCGCCAGAGCGCCGTGTCGCGCAGCCCTTCCGAAGCGCGACAAGGAACGGCCTGCGGCTTGTCAGACAGCCCGCCTACCTTGCCCCCGTGCTGGTGGCAGGGTTGGTCCAGGGCGGGATGTTCGCCTTCATCACCGGATCGTCCGGGGTGTTCCAGGGCTTCTTCGGTATGAGCGCACTCAACTACGGGTTGATATTTGCGCTCATCGCAGCCGCGCTGTTTGTCTTCGCGCAGATCAACAGCCGCCTCCTGGACCGCTTTACGCCCCGGGACATGCTGAACCGGGGACTGCCGTTCTATGGTCTTGCGGCGCTGGCAGCCGTCCTGGCCTCTGCCACGGGTTCGGTATGGATGTTTATCATTCCGCTCTGGATCGCGATCGGCATGGTCGGGCTGCTTTCGGCCAATGCGACCTCGCTTGCCATGGCCGCCGCGACCGAGGCCGCCGGAACTGGATCGGCACTCTTGGGTGCGGTGCAGTTCGGGATGGCCTTCACGATTTCGACCTGCGTGGCCTTGGCCGGGACCGACAGCCCGTTCCCGATGGCAATGGGGCTGTTCCTACCCGCCTTGGCGGCGGTCGCGCTTTGGGCCGCGCTGCGGTCACGGGCGAACGCAGGGGCCGAAAGTAAGATGCAGTGAAGGTTCGGTCGCAGGTCGTTGCGGCTTGGACAGCGAACGACAGCATGATGAGGCAACTGCCTAGGGGTAAACGGAAACGCATTGATGCCGCAATATTATTTGCATCTGTGCGTATTATCAGGAAATTCTGCTTAGCGCAGAGATCGGCAGCTCCGTGTTCTCAAGCAACATGCTGCGCCAAAGTGGCAGGCAGGTTTGGGGCAGATCGCTGACGCCTCAGAGGTGGCGAGGAAGGGCAGGCAGATTTCCGCGCCTGCGATGCTGCTGCACTAAGTGCTGTTTACACGGCCCTTAGGACTGGATGGGGCAATCTCGCTGCGATCCGCCCGAATGGCTGCTTCGCTGAGTAAAGCGGCTGCCACCCAGCAGCTTCACAGGCGGTTTTCCACCAGCTTGAGCTCTCTGTCCGAAGCGGGTCTGATTCTGTTGCCGCACTTGCGAGCTGCGGCTTGGTCCCGCATAGCTGACCTTACCATGGCCACCAGCGGCGGCGGGGCTGACCGGCTTCCGGTGCAGGCAGCATCCGGCGTAGATCCTCGATGTGTTTTCCACGTTCTTCGGCCAGTGCCTCGGCTATCGCCACCCGTTTTTCAGCATCTGCAAGCCGCTCTTTCAGAACCTCAACTTGACCATGTAAAGGGGTGTTCTTGGCGGACAAATTTTCATGTTCTTGGCCACCATCCTTTACCACCTCATCTTGCCTTGGCTGGTAAACTCTTGCCATCTCTGAGGGGTCTATTGTCCACGTTCCTTGTCCATCCTGAACACCTGAAATCTTGCCAGATTTAAGGGCTTTTTGCAGGGTTGGCCGGGAAACATCGAAGTGTTTTACCGCCTCGCGTATGGAAAGTTTGTCCACCTTTTTCACCCCTGTTCCTGCTGGTCAAAGTTGGGTGATGTTGCCCGGTCAATGGTGGGCAAGTCTGGCTCCATGTCTTTTAGAAACGGTTGCGAAGGTGGCGGCAGGCCGGGGCCGGTGGGTATCTGCCCCTCGCTGATGCGTGGCAGGTGTCGCAGGGGGGCTTGCTGGTCGAGTTCAGCGCGGTCGGGTTGCTCCTCCTCGGACACGACTATAGCCGCACTAAACAGGCTGTAGCGCAGTCCGTCCCGTGATCCCTGCCATGCCACCCGGTCGTTGACGACATAGGCATTGGTCTGGCTGGTCGCGCCAAGTTGGCGAACCTCGATCCATCGGCCTTCGGCCAGATCGACGATGGCGCGCCTGACGGACCGTGTGGAAAGGCCGCACAGCTTGGCGATGGTGTCCTGGCTGATGACCACGGCATTATGCTCACCGAGGTTGGCGCACAGAATGTGCAT
>NZ_CP019939.1 GCF_002117445.1 Ketogulonicigenium robustum | reverse complement strand
TTCACACACTCCCGCGCCAAGTAAAAATTCGTCATTTCACACACCGTACAAGACTATCGTCATTTCACACACCACTCGTCAAGGCTCGTCATTTCACACACCCAAGGAGGCTGTGGATAACTCGAGCCGCTATCGTCATTTCACACACCATCTTTCGTCATTTCACACACCATCTTTCGTCATTTCACACACCAGGTGTTATTTTTTTTATAGTTATATCAATTGATTACGAGCTGTTTTCGGAGCTGTAACTCTATTCTAACTCTATTCTAACTCTCATAGCTTGCCAAAATGGCACCTCATATCCCGGATATCCGGTTTCATTATGAAACCAATCAACAACATTTACGGTGTTTTTTGAGGAGCAACACTGTCCCAACGCAGGTTCAAACCGATCACGCCGAATCTGCAAAGAAAGGGGCAGTGCTATGTTCATTTGGTCACTCGAGGATCACCCGAACCACAGGTAAGCCCTCACATGCTATGTTGATACCTCCAGGGAAGTAGCAAAGGTCCTCACGACCACCACCTGCAGGATCTCCATCAGCGAAGACAACTGTCGCATTGAACGCTGGCGCCGGCTTGTACGTACTCGGTATGGGTGAGAAGTCAGGCATACCTGGGAGAACACGACGAAGGACACCGTGGTTCTCGAGGATCCCGTAGAAGATATCGGGCGTCCCATTATCCACATAAGCCGCACCATAGCGATCCTCCCCGTAGAGATACTCACGGAAAGTTTGCATATGCCGCCAGCGAGAGCGAAAAAGGGGAACCCGAATAGCGAGATCCTGATCGCCCAACCAAATGTCAGCCATGATGAACATGGAATATTGATTGTTCCACGACGACAAAGCCGCAAATTCCATGAACCGTCTGACCGCATGCAGGTCAGAGCGCTTTGGCTCCATACGATGAAGAGGGTTTACATCTCGTTCAACACTGCGACGATCCGCCTTCTTCACCGCGCTCACAAATGGACTGCGATGTAATCGGCCCTCAAGGTAGCCTTCAAGCTGTTCCGCATAGGCCTCATCACGCTTAGAGACACTCTCCAAGAGGCAGTCAGAAACGACCTGACGCCAGTACCCATTCCCACGCGCTGTGTCGTGACCTATGACGGGCCTCTGATTGTATCGCAGGGAGAGGTGCGTAACCGGAGACTCGAAGCTCTGAGACCATTCCCAGAGGCTCTGAGCCATGGGATCCCACGAAGGAAGGTCCGTCTCTGGTTGCTCTATCTCGCCAAAACCTAAATCCTGCAGCTGCACATTCGCAGGATAGACTTTGAACATCGTTCGCACCTTGCCGAGGTCATGAACAAAGCCCGCGATAAAAGCCGCAAGATCGCCCGCCTCTGAGGGGACGGCCTTACTGAACTCACTGTTGAAGAAATCTACCGCAAGCCCAGCTGTTTCCAGGGAGTGATAGAATAGCCCACCGGCTGTGCGGTGGTGATGTGTAGATGAAGCTGGGAGGCACAGCATATAGTCGTGGCCTCCGCGCAACATTTGCCTCACCAAGAGTGTTTCTTTGTGAGAGAGGAAGGGGAGTTTTTTGAGCTGCTCCTTGATCAGCTGCTCATAGCTTCCAAACGTCACATGCGGGTGCAATATCCGGAACTGAGCGTTGCGCAGGTAGCGCCCGTAAGACAGGATGATGCGATCGTCATAAAACATTGGCGGTTTCCTCAATCGATATTTGCTCTTAGTTGGTAGGTGCCCGTATGGGCGCGGCACAGGTTTCTCAGCTGTGCCAGGCGGTCAGTGCGATAGCGGATCCAGGCGAAGTTGGCCTCGCACAGAAGCAGTTCTCTACGGATGGCGTCTGGAAAGCGCGCGAAGATCCGATCGCTGTATTTGTACTTTCCTGACATGCGGATCTGTTCGGTTGGGGTGAACTTGTCACCTCCCATCCGGTAGCGGGCCTTGCCTTGGAATTTGACCCAGTAAATGCGCGGGCCCAATGTGTCCTCGCGGATTCGAACGACAATGCCCAAATTCAGCGCCTCGGCGCCCGCGTCCATTTTGCGATAGGCCTTCAGGGCTTCGACAGCCCGATCCTGCCAATAGCGCGCCCATCCTTCCAAGTCATAACCCATCGCTGGAATGGATCGCAAAAGCTCAGGCTCCCAATCGGAGTCGAAATCATGAAAGCGCACTTCGTGCGAACAGCTCTCTTGGGGGTGTTCTTCAGACATGCTGTGCTCCGACCAAATGGCGCGCCGACCAAAACAAGAAGGTTGGGTTCAATGCCGGGATGTTTCTGTCTGCGTTCAGATAAAGCCCATGTTTCCTAATGTGACGGGATGGTAGCTCCGTCACATTAGGGGGCGACGCATTTTGCGCGGCACATGGCGCGGAGAGCCCGCAGGCAGGCGGCTGGACGGACGAAAATGGGCAGGGGCCGCGCTGAGATCCCTTGAAAGCCCATGGGCCTAATGAATGGCGCTCACACAGCCTGTCATGCGTGTACTTTACGGGGAGGTCTCGCGATGAGGTGAGCGCCCGCGGTCTCTCGTCTTGGTCGTGTCTGACCGTATGTGTCCGTCGAATAAACGTCATGATGAGGTCCTGAGATAAGAACGAACAGGATCGTTGACGGAGGGCATCCGTCTGACTGTCGTCTGATGTTGATGGAAAGTCGCCGGCTCTAGGCGGCCGGTCTCAATTTGGTGGTGAGCAGCTCTTTGCGCTGGGGGGCATTACGATGCAGATCAGCCGTCCAGTTTAAATCGGGAGGGGTGAGGGAGGTCGGGGCGGCCGTGCACAAGACAATGGCATCCGAAAGCCGGTCAATCATTGGGCGTATTTGTCCTACCCATCTGTGCCAATTCATAGCAAAAATCCCGAACCATCCGTTTCGTCACACCTATTGGCTAGGGGGAGGTGGGGATGGCCGTCAATGAAAAATATCAGGGATTGAGTTTTATAATTAACTGAAATTGCTAAATATTTTTGGAAGGAATATTCCTTCCGTAGCTCGTCTACTCATTTATCCCTTTTCGAAAAAAGACTTAACAGCGGGCCAACTGTTTCGCATGATGCGGACAAGAAAAATTGGCTATCATGGGAGTGTTCGGGTGGCGCGTGGGACTAAGACAGCCAAAAGCAAAAATGCTGATCCAATTGTAGCAGAATGCTTAAAACTGATTCGCGAAGACAGTGGGTATGAGAGAGATGAATTCGCCGAACTTCTAGGGGTGCAGCATAAAACGTATCGCAACTACGAAGGCTGTATATATCCGCTACCGTTAAAAGTGGTAAAGACGATACGTGAGAAGTTGGGCTATGATCTTGCGGATCCTGATCTGACTTCAGACGCGATCATCACCAAAATTGCAGAGCAGCGACACGATGTTGCAGCCGCTCCTGATCTTGCCGCGACAGAGCAAGTAGCGAAGGGCGTTAGTTGCCCTCAGAGGATACGTACCTGCCTTCAAGCTTTCCGGCAGGAACTCATTGGTGTCCAGAGCAAGCGCAAGCATGATATTCGAGACGCAGTTTTTGTCGGAGCAGCTGCATTGTTTGCTTTCTGCTTGGTGGTACTACGCACTGAACCGCAAAATATAAGGTTAGAGTCTATCTATACCCTTATGCTATCCGTGTCCTTCTTGGTTGCGGCGTCAATTGTCCCGTTTCAGGCTATACATATGATCCAAGCCGCCTATCGGTCGCGACGTTGACCAACAATACTAGCCCTCCCCGTATGCCCGTCTCACAGGGAGGGCCAAAGCTACCTTGGCGAACGACTGTCAGTGCACGAAACGGGTGATTAAACGCAAAGTGCTGACTTTTTTTCCCCCGATACCGATGGTTCATCAAAGATATATCGACTGAGCAGATCGGTGTCCGGGGCACGCGTGTGCATTGCTTCTAGGCCAGAAACTGTGAAGTTCTCTTCCACGTCGGATTCCGGCACAAGGAGGTAATGCCAGGGCTTCTCACCGCTCTTTGCACCGGCTTGCGTCGCAATATGGCACCACAGGCTTGCCGCATCTGCTTTACGCAGAACCTCGGTGGCGGTCATTTCCGATTGGCGTTTTACCTCGATGATCAGCTTGCCTGTATCGGTTTCGACAACGAAATCGGGCTGATACGGCGCACCGTGATTATCGAAAATTTTGAACTGGTTGGGGCCAGGTTTCATCCAAAGGCGGACCGAGCTGTCTTTTTCAAGGATGATCGCCAGCTTGCGTTCTGGATTAGAGTCGAACTTCGCATACTGATAGCAGCCCTTCACGAAGCCAGTGAAGATATACTTCCGGATCTCCTGCTTTTGATCTGGCGGTGTTTTGAAATCCCGGATGAAGCTCGTACCGGCGGTATCGAAGGTCTGCGGACGCAGCTCGCCGAATGCAGAGGTCAGAGAAACACGGTAGTTCGTGTGCTCACGCCACATATTCTGCTTTATTTGCGAGAAAATGCTTTCGGCCATCGCCTTCGCATGCCCCCGGACGACACTGCGAGTTTGCTCATCGTCGTCCGCGAAGCGGTTGCGGGTTTGGGTGACTGCCTGCCCAGCCAGATCATACAAGATGGCAGCATGGGCGTCATAGTCGATCTCAGGGTAGTCGATCAGCCGCGCGACGATGTAATTCTCCAGCCGGTTTGCGGTGTCCCCCTTATCCTCGCTGGAAATACGCGATGTCTTCTCTGTACGCAGAGCTTGGATCATGAGCTCATTGGACAACGGCTGGAAGTTCCAGCTCTTCATGTCCAGGTCGAAGCGCTTGAAGCCGAAGGAAACTTGTTGCTGCGGAGTGATCGTGAGAGCAGGGATCGCAAGGGTCCGCTCCACGAAATTCTTGCACAGCTCCTGAGCGACCGCGACGGCCTTTTCCTTCGTGATGCTGGGAAGGAAACCTTCTTCGGGTTTCTGTGCTGCAATGGCTGCTTCCGCGATGCGTTCGATCACCTTGGGGTCGTTGAGATCGCGGATCGAGGACACTTCCTTGCTGAGCTGGGGGATCACAACACTGAGCACCGTGCGGGCGACCTTCAGCTCTTCAGGCGTGCTGAAGCTGAAAGGCGCTTGGGTCGGTGCCGCAGACGTCGGCTTGGCGACTAGCTGCACAGGCGCGTCCGAAGCTTTTTCGTCATCCGCGACGACGACTGTCGGCTCTGTCTTGGCCTCTGCCTGAGCAAGCATCTGGTCGAGGATGGAGGGTGCCGAGACCGAAACAGGCTTCGAGGGCGGCACGTCACCACCCTCACCAATCGTCACCTGCTTCAGCTTGCGCGTGACGCCGTTCTCTTCCTTGGCTTTCTCGATCAGCTCGTTGAAGCGTTCGTGGGCAATCACGGTCAGCGTGTCAACCACTTCGACGCCGGTTCGCTTGCCATAGGGCAGGCGCAGACCGCGACCGAGCGTCTGTTCGGTTAGGATGTCCGAGGCCGAGGCGCGCAGCGGAACGATGGTGAACAGGTTCGAGACGTCCCAGCCTTCCTTCAGCTTGTTGACGTGGATGACGATGTCCGTGTCGCCGGCCTTCTCGATATTCAGCAAACGCTGTGCGTTCTCGTCGCTTTCCTCGCCGGTCAGCTTGGAGTGGATCTCGGCCACGCGCCCCTTGTAGCGTCCGCCGAAGAACTCGTCCGACTGGACGAACTCATTCACCTGCCGGGCATGGGTCGTGTCCTGGGTAACAACCAGCATGAAGGGCCGCACCACCTTCACGTCATTCTGGCGGGCATAGGTTTCCAGCGCCACCTTGACGTGCTCGTGGTAGTGGATGCCGTCTTCCAGCTTGATCCGTTCCAGCGTGTCTTCGTCGACGGTCTTCGGGTTGAAGTTCGCGCGGGTGCCGACAGCCGGTTCCTTAACATAGCCGTCTTCCATCGCGTCCGGCAGATCGTAGCGGTAGACGACGTTCTTGAAGGGCTGCGAGCGCGCGCCAACGGTCTTCGGGGTCGCCGTCACCTCAAGGCCGAGGATCGGTTTCAGCTCGGCAATCGCCCGCGCCCCGGCCGAACCGCGATAGCGGTGCGCCTCGTCCATCAGCAGGACCAGGTCATCCAGTTCGGAGAGGTAGGAGAAGTAGCTCTCGCCGATATATTCCTGAAGGCGCTTGATCCGGGGGGCGTTGCCGCCGCGTGCTTCGGAGTTGATCTTCGAGACGTTGAAGATGTTGATGATCGCGCCTTCTTGGCCGAAGAGGTCGGTGCCACGCACACCGCGGCCTTCCTCGTAGTTCTCGGCGTTGACGATCAGCGGCGCGTTATGGGCAAAGACTTCGATGCCACGGAAGACGTATTTCGGGCTCGACGGCTGGAAGTCGGACAGCAGCTTTTCATAGATCGTCAGGTTCGGGGCCAGAACGAAGAAGTTCCGGCTTTTGCCGATCATGTAGAGGTAGCTGATGAAGGCGCCCATCAGGCGCGTCTTGCCCACGCCGGTCGCCAGCGCAAAGCAGACGCTCGGGAAGTCGCGCTCGAACTCCTCGAAGGTCGCGTCGGCCAGGTCGCCATAGACCTCGCGCACGGCGGCGCGGGCCATGTCGATATCGGCTTCCTTCGCGGGGCCGACGAGGTCGACGATGTCATCGAGCCGCCGCAGCGCCTCGGCCTGCGGCTTGCGCAGCGACAGGCGTTGGTTGATCTGAAGGACGGCGCGTTTCGGGTCGGTCGTCTGCATGGCTCAGTTCTCCTCTGCGCCAAACAGATCGGGTGTGTCTGCGGCTTTGGCCTTGGCCGATTTCTTCGGCGCGGGGGTGTCTTCGATGTCGTCCGGCTCATCCTCTGCCATCGGCAGGGCGTTGATCTTCAAGGAATAGTCATCCTGCCCCCATTCGCAGCGGTCAAGCACCACGCGCGGGATCTTCTTCAGGGTCAGGTTGCTCAGGCTTTCGCCCTGGGCCTCATAGGCCATGCAGCAGATCAGCAGGCTGCGGTCCTCGCCCACCTCGTCCGAGATGGCGCGGAGCTGTTCGATGGTCAGGCTGGCCGTTGTCACATAGATGAAGGCGTTCTCCGAAGCCTGACCGTGCATCCAGTAGGCCTCGGTTGAGGGCGCGTAGACATAGTTGAAATGCTTGCACATGGCCTCGGCCAGCATCTCGGCATTGTAGTCCTTGGAGATGACCCAGTTGCCCCAGACATCCTTCTGAAGCAGAGATGGCGCAAGACGGAAGAAACGGTAGCCGCCGCCGCCTCTCCAGTTTGTGGCCTCGGTCACGCCGCCCTTATCGGTGCCGTTGATGACTTTTTGCAGCCGAGGCGCGACATGGGTTTTGGCATGGTCCCCCAGCTCGACCATGATCCAGCGGCGGCCCATCTTGTGGGCCACTGCACCTGTCGTGCCAGAACCAGCGAACGAGTCTATGACAAGGTCGCCCGGTTGAGTTCCTATCTGTATAATACGCTCCAGCAGTTTTTCTGGCTTCGGTGTAGCGAACGTAGCGTCTCCCAAACCAAGAAGCGTGCGCAGGTCATTGGTTGCTTCACGGGTTGTACCAGCTTCTTCACCGAACCAAATGCTCTCAGGTACGCGGCCTTCTTGATCGCAGAGATAGATCTTCCGAAGAACACGCGTGTCCTCGTTTAAGAATGTAATTTCCCCGGTCTCTACTTTGCTGGCAAAGGTCTCCTTTGACCACCTCCACCCTTTCTCTGGCGGCGGAATGATCTTCCCAGAAGGGGTAGTAACATCGAACATGAGATTTTCTCTGTAGTTCGGACTACGTACATCTCCTGCTCGCCAAGGTCCTTTTGGATCTTTGTCTGGATTATTATAGTTTTTGTTGTGCTCAGGCTTTCTGGGCAGAAGGTTGCGCGAGAACGCCTCTGTTTTCCGATATGCTAGAACGTAATTATGATGGAGACTGACGGTCTTGGCGTCATTTTTCCCTTGAACGCTATGCTGCCAGATGATCGAGCCGAAGAAGTTCGATCGGCCGAAAATCTCGTCGCACATAACCTTGAGGTAATGCACTTCGTTGTCGTCAATTGTCATCCAAATGGAGCCGTCTTCAGAAAGTAGGTTCCGAAGAATTTCTAACCGATCTCGCATCATTGTCAGCCAAAGCGAGTGCTCCAGCCCGTCATCATAATGCTCGAAGGCCGACCCGGTGTTATAGGGCGGGTCGATGAAGATGCACTTAACCTTGCCCCGCACGGCAGGGTCGGTTTCCAGCGCCTTGAGTGCCAGCAGGTTGTCGCCGTGGATCAGCATGTTGTCGAAGATGTCGCCCTCGCGCCGCGTGCTGGCGTGATGCGAGAATTCCGGTTCTTCGATCAGAATGCGGGGCTCAAGCCGCGGGCGGTTGTTCTTGCCGATCCAGGTCAGTTCAAGTTTGGTTTTGGCGGCCATCAGGCAAGGGTCCATCTTACAGTGAATAGGGTCGTCATTTCGGGGGTCAGGTTCAGCTGATCTGCGATGTCATCAAGCATCCGCTCGCGCTCAGCGTCGATTTCGCGCAGGCGGGTGTAAAGCTGGTGCTGAAGGTCATCCACCTGCCGCTGCAAGGCCTTGGCCTCGCGTTGCAGGGTGACCTTTTCTTCCAGCCCGATCGTGGCACGGGCCAGTTTCTTCTTCTCGGTCGCTTCCTTGTTCAGCGCCTTGATCTGCTGGTCGAAGGACACCTTGGCATCCTCGCGCCAGGCATCGAGCCGCTCTTCCTCCTCGTTGAGGAAGGAGCTGAGCCGATCCTGTGCCATGCCGATGATCGCGGTCTGGCGCGCGTTCAGGGTTTGGGTCAGGTCGCTTTCCGGCAGGGTGTCCGCGCCAAGGCCCTCGGTCGTCGCCGGGACATAGAGCATCCGAGAGGCCGTTTCCGGGTCGATGGCTGTTCCGCCGTCGCTGAAGGCTGCGAAGACCAGCTCGTCATAGACCTTGGCTGGGGTTTTCAGTCGGACCCGCGCCACGCGCATCCAGCCCGACTGCCCCCTGAGCTGGGCCACGTCGCCCATGTTGCCCTGATAGGCGCTATAGTCGAGGCGCAGCATGGCAGGGACCAGATCGCGCGACTTGGCCTTCTGGACCAGCTGATCGGCCAGCCCCTCGTCGCCAAGGCGGAAGAAACGCCAGCCGCGCTCGTCAGCCTCGGGCCATTCGCTGGACCAGGTTTCGCCCCCGTAATCGAAGCGCTGCGCATGGTCGTCGTGGAAGCGGGCCTCCGGCAGCTCGGCCCGCGCGACACCAAGGAGGGCGCGCTTGAAGTCACCGATGGCGGAATGCACGGCGTCTTTCCGGCCAAGAAGCCGCTCGATCACCTTGTCGTCCATCTCGGCCAGCAGCTGATCTCGGACGTTCTTCTTCGCCTCGTCGATCTCGACGCTGAACTCTTCCTGAAGGCGGTCGAAGGCGGCGTCGATCTGGTCCGTGGTGCGGCAGGACTGGACGATGTCGAGGATGCGCCGCTCGATGTCGACGCCGGATTCAATGACGCCCAGAACCTCGTCGGAGGAGCCGAACACACCCTCGAAAAGCTTGAACTTCTGTTCCAGAAGCTGGTGGATGCGCGCTTCAGCGTGGTTCTTCCGGTTCAGGAAGTTGATGACGGTCACGTCGATCTTCTGGCCGTAGCGATGGCACCGGCCAATGCGCTGTTCGACCCGCTGCGGGTTCCAGGGCAGGTCGTAATTGATCAGCAGGGAGCAGAACTGGAGGTTGATGCCCTCGGCGCCGGACTCGGTCGCGATCAGAATGGTGCGATCGTTGCGGAAGGCATCGACGATGGCGGCCTTCATATCGGCGGTCTTGGAGCCCGAGACCACATTGGTGTCGCCGTGCTTGTCGAGCCAAGCCTTGTAGAGCGCTTTGCTGTCTGCGTCCGAGTTGGAGCCATTGAGGACGACGGTCTGTCCCTCGAAGCCGCTTTGTTCGAGCAGATCGCGCAGATAGGTTTGCGTCCGCACGGATTCCGTGAAGATCACGGCCTTGCGCTGGCCGCCCTTGGAGACGATCTCGTCGAGCACGTTCGGCAGGCAGTCCAGGAGCGCCTTGCCTTTTGCGTTGTCCGAGATGGATGCGGCCAGATCGCGGTACTGGGTGAGCCGCTTGATTTCCGCTTCGAGCTGAGCGGGATCGACGCGCTCAGCATCTTCGGTGTCGTCTTCGATCGCGTCGGCTTCCGAACCGGAATCCGCCTCGCGCCAGTCCTCGGCTTCGTCGCTGAAACCATCAAGGTCATCGAGCGTGTCTGCCCCGACAACACGCTTCGCCTCAAGCCTGCGGATCATCTTGTCGAGGGTCTGCATCACGGCGAAGGAGGAAGATCCGAGGATCTTGCGCAGCATGAGCGTCACAAGATGACGCCCGTTCTGCCCCAAGGCGATGGTGCTGGGGTCTTGGAGATACTCGGAAACCTTTTCGTAGAGATCGGTTTCCAGTCGACCAGGCGTGAAGTCGAAGGTCTTGGGGAGACGGTTGGTATAGTTGATCAGGCCAGCGCGTTGGACTTGGCGGCGCAGGGTTCGTTTGCAGATAGGCTCAAGACGTTTCGCGAGCAGGGCCTGAGAGGTCAGGCCTTCTCGTCCGCCAAACTCGCTTCGGAAGGCTTGTTCTGAACCGAAGTAGGTTTCGTCGATGATGCTGATGAGTCCGTACAGCTCCATCAGGTTGTTCTGAAGCGGAGTCGCCGTCAGAAGGAGTTTCTGACGCCCAGCCAGTGCCTTTCGCAGAACCGAAGCCCGAGAGTTTTCGGCGGCCTTGTAGACGTTACGCAGCTTATGAGCTTCGTCGAATACCACGAGGCTCCAAGGCGTGCGTCGCAGAGTGTCTGCAATTCGTGCGGCGTACTCGTAGGAGACGATGATAATGCCTTCTCCGCGCCCTACCGGGTGCGGAGTGCCTTCGTTCTCAAGGTCTTTGACGCGCTTGGCATCAAGAATGAACGATGGCAGCGAGAATTTTTCACGCAGCTCGGTCGCCCACTGCTTGCGCAGAGAAGCAGGGACGATGAGGAGAATGTTTCTCTCACGTTCCCACCAGCGCTGGCTAATGACCAGCGCAGCTTCGATTGTCTTCCCCAAGCCTACTTCATCGGCCAGAAGAACGCCCTTCGACAATGGTGAGCGTAGGGCAAATGTCGCAGCATCCACTTGGTGAGGGTTGAGGTCCACCTTGGCTGCCGAGAGGGACTGCGTCAGAGCGTCTTCTTCCTGAATGCCTTCGGATGTCAGGTGGTGCGCAAAGAACTTTGATTGATATTCAGAAAACTGGAAGAGCAATAGGTCAGGCTCCAAGGCATATTAGTTAAGGGAAGGTTGTTCTAAATGCTGTCAAGTTATGGCCTGCGGCTTGATCGGCCAGCACGAAGGACTCCCTTCTGCCCAGGATATTGGGCCTTCTCGTTATCACGCCACTGAAATGTCACCTGTACTGCGATACCATGCTTGTCGGCTATTCTGGAAACTTCCTTCCAAGCCTCCTGGGCTGATTGCCCTTGGATAGAGATGCCGAGGTCAGGGTAATATCGGAATCCTTCCTCTTCGTAGCACGCCGTCTTGGTAGGAATCTGTATGGCCTCAGCTAGGTGATCTCCGGATAGGCCCTTAGCCTTAAGAGAACTCACTGCGCCGAGAAGAATTGCTGCCCAGTTTGGCTTGTCGATCTTCTTGTGATCAACCTCCGCAGATAAGACTTTTGTAAATGAAAGGCCTGGAGTGGATTTGAACTCCATGAAGCTGCTGATTTCCGACGTGGGATCAATGCTGATCTCGATGTCACGCTCTAGGTCAAGCGCTGCCATCTTCTCCCGTACCAGCAGCATGATCGTTTCTGATGGGGTTTCTGTCCCCATCCAAGTCGAGATGCACTTCAGATCGACAAAAGTTGGGTCGTTCAGTCTGACTACGGGCATAGGCGTCATCCTTCTATATTCATATAGAATATGTTACATATTCAATATTATGGTGTCAATGCTAGCGTTTGATTGGCAACCTGTCCTAAAACGGTCGTTTTTGGGCATAGTGGGATGAAGTGGTCAAAATATAGGCCTTGATAATTTTGAACATGCGGCTACTTTTGGACAGGGTTTTTTGACACGGAGGGCCATACATTGACAGAGCAAGGCCGTGTTTTTGCCTATGTACGTGTCTCGACACTCGGGCAGACAGTCGCTGGACAGATGCAGGAAATTGCGGCGGCTGGCTTTCAGCCCCCAGCGTATCGTGTCGTTTCGGAAACCATCTCTGGCAGTGTCCCGGCGATGCGGCGACCAGAGTTCGCGCGCCTAGTTGATCGCTTGGAACCTGGCGACATTCTAGTCGTGTCGAAGCTTGACCGTCTCGGACGCGACGCAATCGACGTTACGGAGACAGTCGCTGCGCTCTCGCAGATACCTGTCCGAGTTCATTGCCTCGCTTTAGGTGGCACGGATTTGACTAGCTCGTCTGGACAGTTGACGATGAACGTCCTCAGCGCCGTTGCGCAATTTGAGCGCGATTTACTCCGTGAGCGGACCAGTGCAGGCCTTGCAGCTGCAAAAGCCAAGGGAAAACGACTAGGTCGTCCTAAAGTGCTGACCGAGGATAACGAGAGCGAAGCACGAGCGGCTCTCGCCAGAGGGGAAACTGTTTCTGGGATTGCAAAGCGTTTCAACGTCAGTCGGGCGACGATCGGCCGCCTAAGAGATAGTTAGGCTATCTTGCCTATGTCGTCGTGACGAGTCCTCCAAATACACGGATGGCTTCACGCTCCCATGCACGATTAAACCAAGTAACATGGCGGCTTACTTGGTCCTTAATCTCAGGGCATCCCATGATGTCCGCTGCCTTGTAAGCATACCGCAAGAAATTTCGGCGTTTTCCAAGATGGGTATAACGCGCCAGGCTTTCTCGCTTGAATACTTCAAACGACGGTACGTTTTTCGCCTTTGCGGCGATCATCTTGGCATGAATGCCCCGGCGCATTTTTCCTCGGTAGGCATCGAGTGACGAAGGTCGGATCTTCGTTTTCTGCCCGTCGAAGGTGAAACCCAAATACTGGATAGGTGTGGCAGAGGCCAACAGTCCGTCCTTGAAGTCGGCAGTGTCTGTTTTGTCGATGGACATGGAAAGGCAAAAATCTGCCAGCATTTTCTCTACTACTGCAACCACATGATGCACCTTCGCGCCTAGAGGCAGAGTGACCGCGATGTCATCAGAGTATCTTCGGTAAGATCCCCCTGCCCTAGAGCACCAAGCGATCATTTCACGGTCAAAAGTTCGAAGATAGATATTTGCATACAGGCCGGACACCGGGGTGCCCTGCGGGATACCGAACGTCTGGTCATGCTTCCGAATGAGGCCATCCTTTCGGCCTCGGACATGATCCGAAAAGTCTGAAGGTGAGCATATCCTTCCGTGCCCATTTCGCTTTCGACCAAGAAGTTTGTCTAGATCTTCAGTCTCAACCCATGAGTAGCGGGTCACGTTTTTCCAAACGCTTGCATGGTGCCCTTCCAGTCTTGTTTCGCCTATCAAATCGGCGATCTCATCGCGGAGCAAGGTGTGATCGAGACAGTCAAAGAATCCGGAAATGTCCATTGCGAAGACCGTGCAATCTCCACGAGACTTAATCTCGTCGAACAACGCCTTTGCATGGTGAATATTAGTGCCGCCCCCACGGCGATAGGCTAGCACGGAGTCTGATGTGCCGTCGCGCCATAGCGCCCGCTCGTACATTCTATTGAGATGTCCCGCGTAGGCTTGCAGGTAGGCTGCATCCTCATGACTGGCGAAGCGGATCGGTCGCTCTTTCACTTTTACCTCACGGGCGCCATCCTTGTTCCTGACATACCTTCTGTTGACGTCAGTAAACCCAAGTAAAGGTAGAAATCTGTGAGGCTTATCTTCGACCGAGAAGTCAAACGACAGCTCCCGATCGACTAACGGAAGATCGAAATGCTTGTATTTGCGTTCCTTGGATATGGCCGGAAGCACAAAGTCGTCGGTTGATGGATCAAACTCGTTTTCAGACGGCAGGTAAAACCCGGGCATAGCGACTCCGTTCGTCAAATGCCCGGGCTATTGAACCTAGCTCCCATCAACAGGCACCGAGGTGCCCTCCGGTACGAGAAAACCTGGCGTGGTATGTTGTAACCACGATGTGCGAAGGATGCGCCATGACCGAAATCACGACCACCCGGTGCCGCTGGGCGCGGGTAGCGCTTGCGGGCCTTAACACTGGTCATCCGGGTCCACGCCCCGGGGCAAAATATCAATTAGGTGCTACCTAATTGAATGCAAGGGGACGCACCAAGAATAAAAGGACTTTTTCAGCTTTAGTGGCGCCTTATAGTGGTCATCTGGAACCAGGACAAAGAGACAACCTTCTAGGTAAGATCCTCGTAAGTTCGTATCAGTTACGGTGTCAGATAGTAGCAGATAACGCACGGCGTTCTGCTGGCGGAGGGCGAGAGAAATCTGGTTCGCTGTGAGCGGTATTTCTTGCCCACAACGCGGCCCTTATTCCAGTCTAGTACAGGCTTGGCAGCCAATTGCCGCGACTGGCATAGCATCGTGCTCCTTGATTACATGCTAAAGAGGTACTTTGAGGTCTTAGCGGTCATTCGACGATTTTGCTCAGATAACAGCGTAAGTAAACGCTGCCCCAAGTTTCAGGATCTAGCGCCCAACGATCTTATCACAAGAGACCATGTTAATGCGTCTATTACATTAGGATGGTTCAAAGTTGGGTTCGGGATCATCTGGTATTGGGGTTCCAAAGACCAATTCGTGCACTTTCGCCACAAGATCAGGCGCATGATCTTTCTCAGCGTTCAACACACATTTGAGCTCCTGCGCCTGATCGTCAGTAAGGTAATATCGTTCTTGCATCAATTTCTCCTTAGTTGGATTGGTTGCACTGGATCTTTGCCCTGACAGCCTCATGCCTCGAGGCCTCGGCGATGTCGTGGTGCATTGTATTCTCGCGGCACTGCATCGACTTCTTCTCGGTTTCCTTTTGTTCGCACTGGGTACATGGATGTCGTTGCTGGTCACACACACCAGAGCACACCTACAGCTCTCCCATGCGACCGCCTTGGCCGCACCGAGATACATCGCCTTGTGTGGTTCGCGACTTCGGCAGCAATCGCCGTGGCAGCTGGATTGGAGCATCATCAGGCAAGGGCTTCGCTGACAGCGTTCGTCGTGAACGCCTAGGGGCTGTAAACCTAAAACTGCCCCCATTGACCGCCGCCAGAAGAATGATCCATGTCTAGGGTGCCCCATGAATTACCCGCGATATCCGGTGTGCCGTCGCCTGCAACAGTAGGCAGACCGCTAGCAGGATTGATCGAGTGTATGCCACCAAATGTGCCCCCTGAAATATCCAGGGTGCTCAATTCATCCATTGTATGCGCTCCAGAGGTTGGGATTGTGCTAAAGGATTGAACAGTATGGTCTGGAGTACCCCACCAGTTCAGATTCAAAAAACTTCCTATCATTTTGAACATGATTGGCTTCCTTTTCGATTAAGTTTTCAACAAACAGAATTAATCTACGGGCCAGTTGTGTGCAGAAGAGCGACGGCAAATTGCTGTTATAGTATTTACGAAAATGGTCGCCAAAAAATATCTGTCGATCAAGTGTTTTCTGTAACCATCTGAACTTTTTGATAAATATCAAGGTGTGAGTGGTTTATGCGATGCTTTACATCTGACATCTGGTAACCGCCCCTGTTTTCTCAGGGTGTAGAATGCAGATGACACTGAAAATACAATGAAGTGAATGAGAGCCGTTGCCCTGCCCAGCCAAGGCGAAGATTTCATTATCCGCTGAGCAAATCTTGTACCAAAGAGGGCTTGCGTTCAATGAGGGCCAGTAGGACTTGAGCTGGCCCTTGAGGCATACGGCGCTTTTGCTCCCAGTTGAGAAGAGTGCCCTTCGCCACGCCGATACTACGTGCAAACTCCGTTTGAGATAGGCCGGTCTGGGCGCGAATGCGCGCGACATCTATCTCAGGCAAGCTGATCTCATGCACAGCGGCACCGGCCTTTTGCCCAGTCGAAAAGGCGCGAGCTTCTTCCAAGCCCTGCATGATACTGTCGAACGCGCTCATTGTTTGTTGCTCCAAATGGCGATGATCTCTTTGCTCATTTCGACCGCGGCCGCCTGTTCTGTCGGGGTTAGGTTCGCCTTTTCGTTCTTGGCGAAAACGGTGATCAGAAATATCGGCATGTGGCGGCCGCCAAACACGTAGATCGTTCTGAACCCCCCACTCTTGCCGGCCCCTGCCCTAGGAATGCGGACCTTTCTCAATCCACCACCCAAAGCGATGCCGGCCTCTGGATTTTCTGCAATCCAAGCAATTGCAGCGTCACGTTCCGCATCGGTCATGATCGATCGTGAGCGGCGCTGGAACTCTGGCAGTTCAACTACGGTCTGCAGGCTTGTCATTTAGGTATACTTCAATGGCGCATAAGTCAATGGCGCACTACGGCTTCTTGAGCTGCTCAAGGAGCGCAACAGCGTGTTCGAGGGTTTCACCGAGGCCCCAACCGTTGGCATCTGCTATTCTGTAAAAAGATTCTATCGTTTCAGGCGTCGCCTTAATGTTGAACTGCGCGTTTCGGCCAGTCCTACGGCGCCGCTGCGGCTTGGAAACAGGGGGCGATTTAGGCTCCCTGCTCACGAAGCCAGACGCCTCTGCCGCTTGTTCAGTGCTGCGGTCTTTAGGTGCTATCTTCGGAGCAGGCGCGAAGCTGCTAAGATCGTTTAGTGCATCACCAAAACCAAGGTTTGCGCGTTGCTTGCTCATCACTGATCCTCTTGGCTACGCTTCAGCTTTCCAACCACTTCGCCCGCAAATTGCCGCGCGTTCTCGATTGCCTTATCGACGTTGCTGACCTGCGACGGATCAAGGTCAGACAAGGTTCCGCCATAGTCGAACAAGTCACGATAGGCCGCACGCTCGACAATCGATGTTTCGCATATATCGATGCCACCGCTCATGAGCTGCTCGTGAACGTTTTTCAGGGCGCGTGAGCGAACCGCGGCACTTGTTCGGGTCAGCACAACGCAGTGCGGTATGGCACGCCGCGCCATCTTCGCTTGGTTGCTGATCAATCGAATGGTTTTTGCGCCACCTCTCGCATCCATAGACGAGCCCTGTATCGGGATCAGTACCAGGTCTGACATACCGATAGCGTTTGCGACCATCAGGCTCGCAGTCCCCTCTAAGTCGACGATCACGAATTGAGACGTGCCGGATGCCGCCTCAATCTGGTCAACAATGCCGTCTTCTGTCACGCCGCTTACGATGGAAATATTTTCAGGCTTTCCGGGTAGGCTCGCCCATTGGGAGATCCAGCGTTCTGGATCGGCGTCGATGATTGTGACGCTTGCCCCGCCCTCCGAAAGCTGCGTGGCCAAGATCAAGGCTGATGTTGTCTTCCCAGCCCCACCCTTTGGATTGGCGAATGATATGACAGGCATGTGTGATCGTCTCCGCGCTTTTAGGTACAATATCAGATAGCTAACAGATATCCATATATAAGTTACAGTATCTAGTAGCTATCGGATATCATACAATACTAAAATGGTACTATTTGGTATCATATGCCAAATATCTTGACTTCATGACCACTTGGTTCTGCGGCAGGTCCGACGAAAGAGCCCGGCGAGGACGCTTACTTTTTCTTTGGCTGCCATTTTTTTGCGAGCTTTAAAACGTTACGACGGAGCTCATCGCCATCGGGGATATGTGGGTCGAATGGACCTTCTACCCATTGGGTGAGTTCCTCGTGTTCAGGGTGTGCGGCGTCGCCGATTGCCTCGATGAAGTTTTCATATCCGGGCAGGCCGCCGACGTCCTCAGGCGGACATCTACCGACAACATCGACAAGCCGTGGGTAGAGGTTTTCGGGAATCGGATCGTCGACGCTCTCCGTCTCAATCAGATGAACCCAGTAATCTCCGAAATCGTAAACATATCGGATCGGGTCCGCTACGGCAGTGTTGATGATGTCAGCTAGGATGTCCGCTTCGGAGGTATCCTCGTAGACGCGGATCAGTGCGAAATTGGCCTTGAGCGCGGCCTTGTCCTTCAACTTGTCCCGTTCAATCACTTTGCGCGCACTGGCGCTGTTTTTGCCGTGGTGGCCCGGCCCGTCATATTCGATGATGGCGCGCACAAAGCCGTCCTTGCTCCAAATCACGAAATCCGCGCGCTTTGCGACAAGGCCCCGCCACAGATTGCCTTGAGCTTGGATGAAGGCACCGTATGGCACCTGCGGCGAGAGAATAAGATCAGGTCTGTTCTCGTGCCGCCAGCGGTTAAGCAGGTTATAGAGCCGAAATTCACTCTTATTCATCAATTGCTTGCTGCTGTAGAGCGATTTTCGCCCTTCAACGAACCAGTAGACACCCCCGACAAGGGCGATGACCACCAGAAATCCAATTATCATTGTGAAATTAATGTCGGTCATGACTGCACTCCCTCAAGGCCGAAGTCAGAGATTGCATCTTGACGCAGAGCGACGAGTTCAACGCCGTCGATGCGGTTTTGGGTGGCGGTAGCCGGGCTGGCGCGGATACGCCTACCGTTGGCACGGTTTCTAGGCGACATACTGAGGCAAACCGGATTTCCAGTGGGCTGCGTGCTTTGTTGTAAGCGCGCCATTTCATCCCCCCGAGGGCAGGGGAACGGCTCACAACTTCCAAAGGCCCCGAAAAATTCTCGCGATGACCCCACCACGGGATTTGTGCAACACAATCGGCGCGCGGGACAGGCTCATATCAACTTGGATAAGCGCCGCGTTTTTTGCAAAATGCGAGAAAGTGCTTATCCGCATCTTTCACGTTGATGGCCTTGTCATGCACCCAAGAACGCCACTCTTCTTCAAGGGAGTAAACATCCCACCCAGGAGCAAGTTCACGGGCAGTATCGCGTGTGTCGGGATCGTTGAACGGCAAGGCCTGAAAAGTGGTTGATGCTATAGTTTCCACCACCTTGGGTCGGAAGACAGCGTTCTCTCCTTCGATACTCATGCTGTAGTCAGGGAAGTGGTCGTGCGCGGTGTCATCCTCAATGATCTTCGAAAGCAGGCGACGGAACTCTTTTTTAGTTGAGCCGGAACCGCACTTGTTTCGCAAGAGCTCCAAGCTACACATCCATTTTGACTGCGCGCCACAATGCTTTCGCCCTATCTCATACAACCGCCTTTCGAGGGGCTTTCTGAGCAGGAAATACCCCCGGCTTAGAGTGAGGACATGGTTGTTCTCGATCGCATCAAAGACCCAGTCAGAGAGCGTTATTTCGACATCAAGCATTCGGCCGTCGCGGGTTACGCGCACGATCTCGGCTGATTCAATCAGGCCAAATACCTTGAAGTATTCTTTCCCACCTTGACGAATATTCGTTTCAATTTGGGTTCCCTGCAGCCGCCGAAGGGCATCTTTGAGCAGCTGATAACCCTGACCGGATGTCTGACGGTTCGTTGCCACAAGCAGATCATAAGCCTTGAAACGCATCGATCTACTTATTTTCTGCCCCTCATTAATGGCCGCCATGCACTGGCTGATGCAGTAGATCAGCACATCACGGTCATGAACGGTAGCAAGGCCATAGCGTGAAGGGGAAACCTCGATCCAATTGTCGTTGTTCTGATAGCGGCGTGGCTTCATGTCCGGCTTTGTAGACAGGGTGAACATAGGGTGCTCCATCGAAGCCATATCCCCCTTGGGAACCGCATCAACGATGTCGCAAACGAAAAGGTCTTTTTGTGGATGACGATCCGGCAAAAGCGGTGATCGTAGGTTCGTCAT
>NZ_CP019938.1 GCF_002117445.1 Ketogulonicigenium robustum | reverse complement strand
GCCTGTTCCGGTTTTACAACGTAGATTACTGCTGCCTTAGGAATACGATGGAACGGATCAAACGGCAAAACATTAGTTATGAGAAAGCGTCAAATCTGACAAATATCGAAATAGCGTTGGAAAACGGCGAAAACACCGTTGGCAGCGGGAAGGGCAGGGGGAAGACACCTTCCCCGCGGGGAAGATTTGGGCGGGGAGGGGCTGAAGTTGGGGGGACAAAAGAGAGGGTGTTTTAGAGGTTGAGGGGACAGGAAAGACTATTTAAGGGGCCATTATATGTGGCCCCCATTACCATTCTTAACCAGATTCAAATATCAAGATGAAGGATTTTAGAGTGGCAGGAATGGGTCGAGGGTCTGGCGAGATGGGGAGGAGGTGCGAAGGCCCTTGACAGAATCGGAGCGGAGGACGCAAATCGCTGAGGAGATGCGAATAGCGTTGGGAGATGAGTCGGGAAAGGCGCAAGCGGTCGATATTGCCGGATCACTGCTGATCTACGTTGTGGGATGGATCATGGGGTTTCTCGAAGCGGGTTGGGGCGAAGAAGGCGCGGAGAGTGCCGACGCGTTTTGAGTGTGACTTGTTTTGAGTTTCTGTTTTGGGTCTCGAGCGGCGGCGGGTTTCGGGACGTGAAGGTTGCGGGGGAGTGCGCTGTGCTTGGATGGCGCCGCAACGGGCGGTGGTGTGACGCGATGTGAACCGGTGTGCGGTGAACTGAAGCGGTGAGATGGTACGACGGGCGGCGCCGGTGAAAACGGGGCGCGCGGTGTGGCTGGGGTAAGCCGGACGGAGATCTGGTGGTGTAGGACATCTGCGGCGGGGAAGGCCGTGGAGCGTGAGTAGAACGGGGCAGGGGCGATCACGGAGAATTCCGGGGGCCCGCAACAGGCAAAGAGGGCAGACAGGTGTTGGTGCAGAAAATTGCAGGGCGCGCGGGCGCGACGCAGAAGTATGACCTGCTGACGGTGTTGGGAAGCTATGCGCTGTCGCAAGATCGCACGTTGCAGCGGCAGACGCTGCGACTGATTTGCTTGATCACGGCGCGTTATAATTGGCAGAGCGATCAACTGTCGGTCGCGCAGACGGAGATTGCGCGGCTGTGGTCGGTCGATCCGCGGACGGTAAAGCGCGAGATGGCTGCGTTTCGGGCGCGTGGCTGGTTGGTTGAAAAGCGCGCGGCGGGGCGTGGACGCGTGACGCTGTATGGTTTGGGGCTGCGGCAGATCTGGGAGGATACGCGCCCTGTGTGGGCGCGTATCGGGCCAGACCTAGTGGCGCGCCTATCGGGCGATGCGGCGGGGCAGGGGGGCGATGGGCCTGCACCCGAGGCAGGTGCGACGGTGATCCCGTTTCCGCAGATGGGGGCGGCGCCTGCGGTGCCGCTGTGGCCCGAGGTCGCGCGGCGGCTGTTCGACGAGAATGCCGGAACCTTCAACGCGTGGTTTGCGCCGCTGGTGCCTGCGTTGGAGGAGGGGGTGTTGATTTTGCGCGCGCCCGGCGGGTTCCACGCAAGCTATGTCCGCACGCATCTGCAGGGGCGGATCGAGGCGGCCTTGCGGCGCGTCGAGCCCACGGTGGCGCTGCGGATAGAAGGGTAGGGGCCCGCGCGGTGTGCGGGGCCCCTTTGAGGTCTGGCGGTGTCAGGATTTGACGAAGACGCCGCCTTGCATGATGTGGGTGATGTGATCGCCCTGACCCGACAGCAGGCTGAGGTCTGCGAGGGGGTTGCCATCGACGAGGATGATGTCGGCAAACGCACCCTCGCGGATGCAGCCGATCTGGCCTTCCATGCGCAGCAGGCGTGCGGCGATGTGGGTGGCTGAGGCGATGACTGTTGCTGCGGGCAGGACTTGGCCGCGCAGTTCGAATTCGCCTGATTGGTGGCGGTGCATCTCGCCCAGAAGGTCGGATCCATAGGCCATCGGCAGGCCCGCGTCGTGCATAATTTTCAGCGATTCCATGCCCTTGAGGCGGACGCTGTCGATTTTGGCGATCGAGGCGGGCGGCAGGCCGACATCGGGCCCTTCGGAGGAGAGCTTGTCATAGGTGACGAGGGTCGGCACCGCGATGCAGCCGTGGTCGGCGGCGAATTTGGCGGTCTCGGGTTCGATCAGGTTGCAGTGCTCGAGCGAGTGGACGCCGCATTCGACCGCGCGGCGGATGGCGGCATCGGTATAAAGGTGGGCGGCGACATAGGTGCCGGCGTTCGCGGCTTCCTCGACGCAGGCGAGGATTTCTTCGCGCGAGAAGCCGAGGAAGTGGATCGGATCGCTGGGCGAGGAGACGCCGCCGTTGGCCATGATCTTGATGAAATTGGCGCCGCCCTTGATTTCCTCGCGGCAGGCGCGGCGGACTTCGGGGACGCCGTCAACCACGCGACCGAGCGAGCCGAGCGGGATGTAGGTGGCAGGCATCGGGTGCACGTCGTAGGCGCCGCGTTGGTCGGTATGGCCGCCCGTTTGCGACAGGGCGTTGCCGGGCACGTTCAGGCGCGGGACGGGCAGGGGCGAGTAGCTGGCGGCCTTGACCAGCGTGCCGGTGGCCCCGCCGAGGTCGCGCACCGTGGTGAAGCCGCGCAGGAGCATGGCGTTCATGATATTGAGCGCGCGCACCATGACTATAGCATCGGGCAGGGCGGCGTTCAGTTTCAGGTCGGCTTCGGCGGCGACGACGTGGACGTGTGCGTCGATCAGGCCGGGCATCAGCGTTTTTCCGGTGACGTCAACGATCTGCGCCTGCGCGGGGGCAGTCAGGTTCGGGCCGATTTGCTGGATGAGGCCTTCGGCGAGGAGGATGTCGGTGGGGGCGGATGGGTGGTCTTGCGTGCCGTCGACGATGGCGGCGTTCTTGAACAGGGTGATCATGGGTTTACTTTGCGTTGTTTTCAAAGCGCGCTGCGAGGAAGCCCGCGACGGGCAGGCCTGCGAGGCGCTTGACGGCGTTCAGGTGGTCTTCGGTCAGTTGGCCCTCGGGGGCGAGCATGTTCATGGTTCCGACCACCTTGCCGTCATAGAGGCAGGGGATGTTGATGCAGGCGCCAAGGCCCAGCGAGTAGATCAGCTCGTGATCGAAGAAGGCCCATTTGATGGCCGCTTTGTCGGGCAGCAGCAGGGGCTGTTTGTCGCGCAGGACGTGGTTTCCCCAATCGGTCGGGCCCATGTGTTTGCGGCCTGATACGGGGTAGGCCTCGGGCTGGGAGGAGTAGATGCGCGCGACCTCGGAGCCATCGACGTAGAGCAGGGTGAAAAGCTGGTGGCCGGTGATCTGGCGCGTGTGTTCGGCCAGCGCGTCAAAGAGGGGGGTGGGTTGGCCGGGTTCGGCCAGGGTATCGAGGAGCGATTGGAGCATGGGTGTGTCCGGTGTTAGCGTTTTGGGGCGGGCAGGCGTTGCTCTGGCAGAACGCCTTGGGCGCGGAATTGCAAGATCAAGATAAGGGCGAGGCCGACCATCATTTCGCGGACCGAGGCGGCTTGGACGGCCGAGATGCCGGGGATGATATGGGCGATGAATCGCGCGCCCTCGAGGAAGCCGACGACGAGGAAGGCGCCGAGGACCGCGCCTGCGGGGCGGCCGACGCCGCCTGCGGTGACGGCGAGGAAGATGTAGATCGTCAGCAGCGACTGGAAGTGGTCGGGCGAGATATAGCTTTGGAAGTGGGCATAGAGGCCGCCGGCGAGGCCCGCGAGGGCGGCCGAGAGGGCGAAGGCGATCATTTTGAAGCGGACGATGCGTTTGCCGGCGAAGCTGGCGAGTTCTTGGTCTTCGCGGATGGCTTTGAGGACGCGGCCGAAGGGTGAGCGGTCGATCCGGCGCAGCAGTAGGAACGCGACGATCATGATGGCCAGCACGAGGACCATGTAGAAAATTTGGAATTGGGCGGGGTTGAGCAGGCCCGCGAAGGGGCGGGGGATGCCCGAGATGCCGTCGGCGCCTTTGGTCAGCCAGCGTTCGTTCAGCGCGACGAGGCGTACGACTTCGGCGAAGCCGAGGGTGACAATGGCGAGGTAGTCGCCGCGCAGGCGCAGCGTGGCCGAGGTGGCGGCGACGCCGACGAGGGCGCCGACGGCCATCGAGCAGATCAGGCCCAGCCAGATCGGCATGCCGGTGAGGGTTGTGAGCAGCGCCGAGGCGTAGGCGCCGACCGCGAAGAAGCCCACAAGCCCGAGGTTCACCATGCCCGCCGCGCCCCAGATAAGGTTCAGGCTGAGGGCGAGGATGCCGTAGATACCGGCGGTGATGAGTGCGAAGACGAGGTAGCTGAGCATTAGCGGCGTTCCCCCAGAATGCCCTGCGGGCGCATCGAGAGCACCAGCAAGATGACGACGAAACCGATGGCCGAGCGGTAGGTGGCGGGCATGAAGAGCAGCGAGATTTCCTCGCCCACGCCGATAATCAGCGCGCCGAGGAGGGCGCCGGGGATCGAGCCCAGCCCGCCGAGGACGGCGGCGGCGAAGATGGGCAGCAGGAGGCGGGAGCCGGTCATAGGCTCGATGGCGGAATCAAGCCCGAGGAGCATGCCGCCGACGCCTGCAAGGCCGGTGCCGAGGGCGACGGTGGCCATGGCGATTTTTTGCGGGTCCATGCGGTAGATACGGGCAAGGTCGGGGTTGTCGGCGACAGCGCGCATAGCCTTGCCGTAGCGGGTCAGCGACAAGAAGCCGAAGACCAGCGCCATGATCACCACCGCGATGATGACGTTTTGCAATTGTTGCGGCCCCACGCGCAGGCCCCAGAAGAACCAGTCGCGCACCAGCGGGGTATCGAAGGCCCGCAGGTCGTTGCCGAAGATGAAGCGCACCACGTTTTCAAGCAGCACCGAAGCCGCGATCGAGGCGATGGCCACTGTAAGCGCGCCAGCGGGGCGCAGCCGTTTGAGGGCCAGTTGTTCGACCAGCATGCCAACCAGCGCCGCGACGACGAAGGCCGCGATGAGGGCGGGAATTTCGGACCAGCCGAAGACAGTATTGGCATACCATGCCGCAAAAGCGCCAATGGTGGCCAGCGCGCCGATGGAGAAGTTTGCGTAGCGCAGAACTGCGAACATGGCGGTCAGCCCCATGGCAGGGATCGCTAGAAGCGATCCCGCCATGATACCGTTCAAGATAGCTTGAATAAGTGGGATCATAAGTGCCTCAGGCCGTTTTCAGCCAGGTCAGGGTGCCGTCTTTGACTTGCTCGTAACGGAATTGGCAGTCGAGGATGTCGCCGATGGCGTCGAAATCGCAGGGGCCCGACGCGCCGTTGTAGTTGACGGCCTGCCCTGCGGCGAGGGCTTGCAGGCCGTCGACGGCATTGGCGACCTCGACCCCTTCGGGGTTCTGCGAGACTTGGCGCAGGTCATCCTTGATGGCGGTGCCGCTGGCGGTGCCCGCGACGGCGATGGCCAGCAGGATCAGGTTGATTTGGTCGTAGACCTGCGCGGTGTAGGTGTCGGGGCTGGTGACGTTGATCAGCTGCGACAGTTCGGAGTAGCCCGTCGCGCCTTCGGCCGGAGAGGGCGAGATAGTGAAGATGCCTTCGACGACATCGGCGGGTAGTTCGTCGACCAGTTTTTGGTTGACCGAATACGCGAAGGCCAGAAGCTTGCCGCCAAAGCCGCTGCGGTAGACGTCTTTCAGCAGGACGGTGGTGTCGGGGGTATAGCCGCCCAGCACCAGCATGTCGGGATTGAAGGCCAGCATCTCGTCGATTTCCGAACGGTAGGACGATTTCTTGTCATCGTAGACCAGCAGGTCGACGTGGCCACCTGCGGCCTCGACCGCGGCTTTGATCGCGCCGAACTGGCTTTCGACGAAGGGTGTTTGCGGGGTCATGAAGAAGACGCGGGCCGCGCCCTGTTCAATAGCGAATTCGCCGAACTTGCGCCCTTGCAGCGCGGTGTTCGGCTGGGTGCGGAACAGGTAGCCCTGGTGCGGCAATTGGGTGATCGTATCGGCGCCCGAGACGGTGGCGAGGGCGATTTGCGATTCCCAGCACAGCGGTGCGACGGCGGTGGTTACCGACGAGGCCCACGTGCCCATAATGGCCTGTACGCCATCGACGTCGATCAGCTTGCGCGCGGCGCGCACGCCCGCTTCGGGGTTGGTCTGGTCATCTTCCGAGATGATTTCGACGGTGCGCCCGAGGACGCCGCCTGCAGCGTTGACCTGATCGGCGACAGCTTTGGCGGCGGCGGCCATGACAGGGCCGTAGGGGCCGCCCGCGCCGGTCAGCGGGGTGAGGGTGCCGAGTTTGATCGGGCCGGTCGATTGGGCGATGGCGCGGATGGGGGCAAGGGCTGCAAGGGCGCTGAGCGCGGTGGCAGAGACGAAGGCACGACGATTGAGACGCATTTCATTAAATCCCTGTAAGGTGTTGTTTATAAGGTTTTTATTTTAGTGATCAGCCGCCAAGGAACAGGCGGCGGATTTCGGGGTCGGCGGCCAGTTCGGCACCTGTGCCGGTGGCGGCATCTTTGCCCGCGACCAGCACGTAGCCGCGCGACGAGATCTGCAGGGCCTCGAGGGCGTGTTGTTCGACCATCAGGATCGGCATGCCTTCGTTGCGCAGCGCGATGATGGCGTCGAACAATTCGTTCGTAGCCTTGGGCGAGAGGCCTGCTGTAGGTTCGTCCAGCAGCAGGATTTTGGGTTTGGTCAGCAGCGCCATCGCCATGGCGAGGATTTGACGCTGCCCGCCCGAGAAGGTGCGCGCAAGTTGGTGGCGGCGCTGCGCGAGCACGGGGTAGCGGTCCATCATGGCGTCACGCGCGCTGGCGAAGCCGCGGCGCGGGCCGCTGTAGGCCAGTTCGAGGTTGTCTTTGACCTGCAGCATGCCGAAGACGTTGCGTTCTTGCATGACGAAGGCGAAGCCGGATTTGGCACGCTCGAGTGCGGATTGGGCGGTGACGTCTTGGCCGGCGAGGGTGATTTTCCCCTCTTTCGCGGGGACGAGGCCGGCGATGGTTTTGAGGAGGGTGGATTTGCCTGCGCCGTTCGGGCCGATGATTGTCACCAGCTCGCCCGCTTGCACGTTGAGCGAGGCGCCTTTGAGGATTTGTTCGGCGGCGCCGTAGCCCGCGACGATTGCGTTTGCCTCAAGCATGTTCTTTGCGGGCCCCTAGGTAAGCTTCTTGGACGTCGAGGTTGGAGATGACGGCGTCGAAGGTGCCCTTCATCAGGGTGCGGCCTTCGGCGAGGACGGTGACCGGATTGCACAGTTGGCCGATCAGGGGCATGTCGTGTTCGATCAGGCAGATGGTGATGCCGTCGGCGTTCAGGCCGCGCAGGTGGTCGGCGATTTGCTGGGTTAGCGTGGGGTTCACGCCCGCCATCGGTTCGTCCAGCAGGATCATTTTGGGGCGGGCCATCAGCGCGCGGCCGATTTCGACCAGTTTCTTTTGGCCGCCCGACAGTGCGGTCAGCGGGTTGTCGATGACATGGTCGAGGCGCAGGCGGTGGGCGATGGCGAGCGCTTCCGCGGCGGCGGCTTCTTCGGCTTGTTTGCCGGTGCGACTGCCGAACAGCGAGGCGAGGAGGCCTTCGCCGAGGTTGTCTTGCGCATAGAGCATGAGGTTTTGGAAGACGGTGAGTTTGGGAAAGCCGCGCGCCATTTGGAACGTGCGCACAAGGCCGAGCGCCACGCGTTCGTGCGGGGTCATGCGGGTGATGTCGTGGCCGTCGAAGGTCACGGTGCCCGCGTCGGGGATGAAGAGGCCCGAGATGGCGTTGTAGAGCGTGGATTTGCCCGCGCCGTTCGGCCCGACGAGGCCTGCGAATTCGTGGGCTTCGACGCTGAAATCCACCCCGTTCAGCACGGGGACGCGGTAGAAGGCGTGGCGCAGGTCGCGCACTTCGAGCAGGCTCATTGCGGGGATCCTATGGGGGGCGTGGGCGCGGTGCGCAGTTGGGTTTTCAGCAGGGATTTCCATTCGCTGAGCATGGCTTCGAAGTAGCTTTTGTCGTAGCGCACGATGGTTTGGGCGATCATGCCGCGGATGAGGCACATGGTCAGGTTCATCAGCACGGCGCCGTAGGCGGGGTCGACGTTGTAGCGTTTGGCCAGCGCGTCCCAGATCGCCTCGAGGCCGGCGTGGAATTCTTTGACGACGGGGACGACCTGCAGGCGGAAGTCTTCGTTGTGGCGCGCTTCGGGCAGGTATTCGAGGGTCAGGTAGAACAGCCCGTCCGACATCATCGCCCACAGGTAATCGACGGTGGCGTCGGCATCGACGTGGCGGTCCATGTCGTTGGCGAAGGCGAAAAGCTGTTCGTTGACCTCGTGCAGGTGGCGGTCGATCGCGGTGGTGATCAGGTGTTCCTTGGAGCGGAAATGGTGCGTCATCGCCCCGCGCGAGACCTGCGCACGCTGCGCGATCATGGTGGTGGTCAGGCGCGAATAGCCGACCTCGAGCAGTAGATCCTGCGTGGCCTTGAGGAGCGCGGCGATCATCGCCTCGGACTTTTCGACTTGTCGCTTGGGCGCGCGCCTTTGCGCAGCTTTGGGGGCTGCTGCGGCAGGCGCGGGCTGGCTTTCATCCCGCATGTATCTTCCCTGAGGTCGTGGTGGGGCGTTGGTGCCCCTTGGGTCAGACGATACACGGCGGCGCGGATCGCGGAAGAAAAATACAAACAGGTCTGTATGTTTTTATTGTGAAGTGGCGTCGCGGCGGGCTTCGTGGGGTAGTAAGTATATGATTGTATGCCAGAAAGGCGATATGCTTGTTTTTTAGGCTTTGGTGGCTACGGGGCGGCTGATGCGCCCCGCAGTAGGTTGCGCCGTGATTACGGCGCGGGCGTGATCGTTTTGCTGCTGATGATTGCGCCGATGGCGGCGGCCATCATGCCTGCTGCGGTGTAGGACCGCGCGACCGCTTCCTCGCGCGGGAGGTAGACGATCTGTTCGTTCTGGCAGGCGTGCAGGAAGGTGCAGTAGCCGGGCATGATGGTGTCGAGGTTGGCCTCGACTTCGGCTTTGCCGCCGGTGCCCGAAAGGTAGGTCAGGAACATCAGGTCGGCATCGAAGTCTTGCAGGCGTTCGCCCGAGAAGCGGACGCGGTCGTCGCCCTCAATCGAGTTGAGGATGTCGGGGAAGGTGAAGCCCGCGTCGCGCAGCACTTTGCCCAGCACGCCGTAGGTGTGCCACGCTTGGATTTCACCGTCGTAGACCAGCAGGATCGAGGCCGACAGGGCGCGCCCGTCGAGGGTGTCGCGCAGTTGGGCGATTTGGTTGGCGTAGCGTTCTTTCAGGATCGCGAGTTTGTCTTCGGTGCCGGTGAGGGCGGCCAGATCCTCGAATGTGGCCAACTCGCCGCGCATATTGTCGGCGACCAGCACGGTGGGGGCGATCACCTCGAGTTTTTCGCGCGGGGTGGTGGTGAAGGGGGACATCACGATCAGGTCGGGGGCGAGGGCTGCGATCGCCTCGAGGTCGGCGTCTTGGCCGCCGATGGGCGTGATGCCCGAGTTTTCAAACGTGACGCCCGAGAGCGTGCCGGTGCCGCGCATGAACGGCTGGCCGTTGCTGTCGGTGCGGCTGAACGAGCCGACGGGGATCACGCCCAGTTCGATCAGCGGGGTGGTGAGCGAGCTGTCGTGCATCGAGACGATGCGTTGGGGGTGGGTGGGCACCTCGACCGAGATGCCGGCGTCGTCGACCCATGTGCGGGTGTCTTGCGCGGCGGCAGCGGTGCCGAGCGCCGCGAGGAGTGTTGCGATGAGGGCGAGTTTCATGCGGGTGTCCCTTGTGTTGGGGGGGCGTTGCTGTCGATGCGGTGGACAAGCCAGCGCGGGCTGGGTGCGGGGGGTGTGCCGATGGCCGCGCAACGGGCGGGGGTGGTAAAGTCGTGGCGGTGCAGGTGCACCGTGGCGGGGTAGCTGCCGATTTGGCCGTGCACGGTGCAGCTGGTGGCGTTTGCATCAAGCGGGGGCGCCGCCTGCAGCGTGACGGGTGCGCCAGCCGCCTGTTGCAGCAGCGCGAGATGGGCGACCTGTTCGGGCGGGCTGCGTGTGGGGTCGCCGCGAAAGCCGGGCAGGTAAGGTTGGCCTGATGTGATCGCGGCGAGGAAGGCGGGTGCGGTTTCGGCGTCGAGCCTGCCGTAGCGTTGGCGCGTGGGCAGCAGCACCAGCGAGGCGGCGTATTTGCACCCGCCGAGGTGGGCTGCCTGCAGCACGCGCGTTTGGGCCGGGTCGGCGATGGCGTCCAGTGCGCGGTAGGTGGCGTAACCCCATTTGGCGCAGCAGGGGTCGCGGCGCGAGTCGGTGCAAACCAGTATGGTATGTGCGGGGTGGGGCGCGGGTGCGCCGATGGCCGCCCCTGCGCTGGCGTTTGTGATCAGCGCGGCAAGCGTCGCTTGGTCGGCGCGGTGGATGGTGGCGCCGGTGGCGGGGTCGTAGAGGTCGGGCAGCGCATCGGTATCGCCGGTGCGGTCGCACAGTGCGACGTAGAGGCCGGCGGCGGTTGCCGCGCCGATCGCCTGCGAGAGGGCGGGCGTCATGCCGTCGGCGCTGTCGCGGCGGTGGCGCCATTTGGCGCGCGGCCAGCGCAGGATCAGGTAGCGCTCGGCCAGTTTGCCGGTGCCTGCCATGGGTTCGTCGGCGGCGCAGCAGATGTCGCGGCAGAAGGTGCGAGTCATGGGGTCAGCCTTGGGTCGGGCCGCGCCGCAGCAGCCCGACGAACACGGGCACGCCGATCATTGCGGTGATCAGGCCGGCGGGGATTTGCACCGGCGCGGCGAGGGTACGCCCCGCAAGGTCGGCCAGCGCGACCAGCACCGCGCCGCAAAGTGCCGTCAGCACGAGGTGGAGGGCAGGCCCTGCGGGTGCGAGGCGGCGCGCGGCATGGGGGCAGATCAGGCCGATGAACCCCAGCGGGCCTACGCTGGCGGTTGCCGTGGCGGCCAAGCCGACGGCGATGATCACCAGCAGCGGGCGCAGTTTGCGGGTATTGACGCCAAGGCCGGTTGCGGTTGCCTCGCCCAGCCGCAGGGCGCCGATGGGGCGGGCGAGGGCGAGGAGGGCGGGGGCGAGCAGCGCCGTGGCAAAGCCGAGGGCGTGGACATCGCGCCAGCCGGTGCTGCCGATCGACCCCGACAGCCAGCCGAGCGCCGCGACGACGCGGTCGATGTTGCCGTAGGTCATCAGGGCGGCGTTGATGGCCGAGATCATCGCGGCGACGCCGATGCCCAGAAGGATGAAACGCACCGTGGTATTGCCGCGTTTGCTGGCGCTGAGGGCGAGGATGAGGGCCGTCACCGCCAGCGCGCCGCCGAATGCGGCCAGCGGGCGCCAGACGGCGGCGGCTGTGGGGGCGGCGACCAGCACGATCAGCGCTGCGCAGGCCGCGCCTTGGCTGACGCCGACCAAGGAGGGGTCGGCCAGCGAATTGCGCGTCAGGTTTTGCAGGGCGGCCCCCGAGAGTGCCATCATCGCCCCGGCCAGCAGCGCGCAGATGGCGCGGGGCAGGCGGAATTCCCACACGACGTTGTCGATCATTTCGCCTGTGCCGCCGCGCAGGGCGCTGATGGTTTGGTGCCATGTCGCGCCGAAGCTGCCGGTTCCGAGGCTGGCGAGCAGTGTGGCGGCGGCGATGAGGGTGAGCAGCAGGCACATCCAAAGTGCGCGGCGGGGCAGCAGCAGCGAGAGGCGGGGGGTGCGGATGAGGATCTCGGACGGGCGGATCAGGGTCATGCGCGGCTCCAGACCAGCCAGATGAACAGGGGCGCGCCGAGCATGGCGGTGAGGATGCCGGTGGCGATTTCGCGCGGGGCGATGAGGATGCGGGCCAGCGTGTCGACGCCGAGCAGGTAGGTCGCGCCAGCTAGCAGGGCGCAAGGGATGATCCAGCGGTAATCAGACCCGACGATCAGTCGCACGGCGTGGGGGACGACCAGTCCGATGAACCCCAGCGGGCCTGCCAGTGCCACGGCGCAGGCGGTGAGGGTGACGACGATGGCCAATGCCCAGAACCGCAGCCAGCCGGTGCGCAGGCCGAGGGCGGTTGCGACGTCCTCGCCCATGGCCATGACGGTGATTTGGCGGGCGATCAGCAGCGCGCCCGCCAGCGCGGCGGCCAGCCATGGCAGCACCACCCAAAAGACAGTCATGCTGCGGCCCGAGAGTGTGCCGACCAGCCAGCCGCGCAGGCGTTCGTAGTTTTGCGCATCGAGCAGTTGCGAGAGGGTGATGAGCGCGCCGAGGAAGGTTGAGACAGCCGCCCCCGCCAGCAGCAGGGTTAGCACGGTGAGGCCGCCCGGTACCGCGCGGGCGATGGCCCAGACCAGCAGCGCTGCGAATAATGCGCCGCCTGCGGCCAGCGGCGGAACGAAGGCCACTTGCGTCAGCCCCGCCAGCGACCCGCCGATGACCACCGCGAACGAGGCACCCATCGTCAGCCCCAGCACCCCCGGCGCGGCTAGCGGGTTGCGGGTGATGCCCTGCATCAGCGCGCCCGCAACGGCCAGCGCGGCCCCAACCGTGGCGGCGAACAGCGCGCGCGGCAGGCGCAGGTTGCGCACGACAGCGTGGTCGAACTGTGTGGGGTCGGGCGCGACAAGCGCTTGCGCTACGGTGGTGAACGCGATGGGTTTTGCCCCGACCGCGATATGGACGATGACCATCGCGGCGCAGGCGAGGGCGAGGAGGCCGAGTGCGGGAAGCCCAACGCGCGCTGGGGCTTTTAAGGCCTCGGTCATTTGGGGCGGGCGCTGCGGGGCACGCACAGGGGGGTGCCGGTTTCGGGGTCGGGGATGATTTGGGCGTCGAGGCCGAAGGTTTCGTGCAATGTGGCCGCCGTGAAGGTTTGTGCGACCGGCCCGTGGTGCAGGATGCGGCCGTCTTTCATCATCACGAGGTGGTCGGCGTAGGCTGCGGCCAGATTAAGTTCGTGCAGCACCACGATCAGCGTTCGACCGCGGTCGTGGGCGAGGTGGGCGAGCAGGTCCATCAGGTCGATCTGGACGCGCAGGTCGAGGAAGGTTGTGGGTTCGTCCAGCAGTATGAGGTCGGTATCTTGGGCCAGCACCATGGCGATCCACGCCCGTTGGCGCTGGCCGCCCGACAGCGTGTCGATGGCCCGCTGCGCGAGGTCGGTGACGTTGGCTTGGGCCATGGCGGCGGTGATGGCGGCTTCGTCGCCTTGCGACCATTGGCGCAGCATCCCTTGGTGGGGGAAGCGGCCTTGGGCGACAAGGTCGCGGACGGTGAGCCCTTCGGGGGCGGTTGGGCCCTGCGGGAGCAGGCCTAATTTGGTGGCAAGCTGCCGTGTGGGCAGTGCGTGGATTGACTTGCCATCAAGGATGACGGCGCCCTGTGTGGGTGCAAGGATGCGGCCCAGAGTTTTGAGCAAGGTGGATTTGCCGCACCCGTTCGGGCCGATCAGCGCGGTGATGCCGCCGGTGGGGAAGCCGAGCGAGACGTCTGTCACGATGGGTCGCGCGCCGTAGCCGGCGCTGAGGTTTTCGACGCTGAGTCGCGACATGCACTTGCCTATTGTCGTCACGTATCTGGCGGCGCTTAGATTACCTGACTGTAGTAGTAAACTATTTCGCGCGAGGCCGTTTGGGCGCGCGGTCCAGCGTGGCGCGCACCACGTCGAGCCGTTCGAGCGCCAGCGTGGCTTGGGCGCCGCGTTCGTGCAGCAGCGCGGTCAGCAGCAGTTCGGCCATCAGGAAGAATGCCAGTTTAAATGTAAGGTGTTGGTTGCCAGTTTCGGGGGCGGTGCCTTCTGTGTCCAGATAGGGGCCGAGGCGCGCATCGGCGGCCCATTGCGGGGCGTTGCCGATCAGCACGGGGGTGCGGCGGTCGGCAGCGAGGAGAGCGAGGACGCCCAGTGCCTCGGGGTAGGGGGGGCCGACGGCGATCATCAGGGTGCTGTCATCGGGGCGCAGCAACAGCATTTGGTCGGCAAGGTCGGCCCCGCGCCGGTCGAGGAGGAGCGCGTCGAACCCGAACCGCACCAGCATGTCGTGCACGAAGATTCCGACGGGGCGCGCCGACCCCTGCGCGAAGATAGCGATGCGTGGCCCTGCGCGCAGGCTGGCCGCCGCGCGGGTGATTTGCGACAGCGTAGACGGCGTATGCAGGCGCGAGATGATGCCGGCCGCCGAAGTCAGCCAAGTATCAAGGGCTTGGGTGTCGCTGCGGGGCAGGTCGCGCAGGGTGCGCCGGACGCGGCCTGCGTTGGTTGTGCCGTCGCCTTGCGCGCGCAAGACGGCGTCGCGCCATGCGGGCAGGCCGGCGAACCCCAGCGCCTTGATCGTGCGCACGACAGTGGCGTCGGATGTGCCGGTAGCCGTTGCGATTTGCAGGGCCGATGTGTGCGCGGCGGCGGCCGGAAAGTCGGCGAGGTAGGTGGCGACCCGCCGCATTGCGGGCGAGAGGCGGTCGGTATGCCGCGCGAGGGCGGCCTGCGTGATGTTGGGCGTTGTCATGGGACGATTCTGTAGTGGATGTGATTTACTACAGTCGCGGGGCGGTGGGGGCTGCAAAAATATCGCCCCGAGGGGGGCGGCGCGCGAAAAGCTGCCGATCGGCCCCAGCGCACCGCGCGCGTTTACAGAATGTGCCCGCCCGCGATGTCGAAGTGGGTTCCGTTTGCCCATGCATATCGTCCGAGACCCTCGCTCTCATCGCGGCATATACGGACTTAGCCGCGCGCGGTGGAGGGTGTGCAGCCCGAGGAGGCGTTGACGATGCGCCGGCCGACGGCCAGCAGCGGCAGAAGGTGTTGCGTAAGGTGGTAGATCTGGCCGCGCAAGTGCGTCGAACTGGGCGCGGGCGAAGGTAGTTCCCCGGATTGGGCGAAGGCGCGGAAGCCCGCGGTTTTGTCGGCGCTGAGGAGCAGCATGACGGCCTTTCCATCCATGGCCGCGATTTCTGCGACAAGCGGGCCGCTGTTGGCTGCGTTGGTGGGCTAGGTGATGCCGATGCCGCGTTGGGCCCGATGCAGGGCCATGTTGCGGCCAAGGCTATAGCTGGCGCGTACGAGGATGACGATTTTATGGCGCATGTCATTGCTTGTGGGGTCGGTCGGCCGAGTGTAGGCCCGTGCGCGTGGGTGCCGGGGCTGCTGCGGGATTTGGGCTTGGCGGGGAGAGCATCGGGCTATAGGTCTGAAGACGCGCGGATATTTTCGGGCGCGGGTCGCCAGATCTATAGCGCGCGCCGCCCCTATTGGCACGGGTGATTCCGTGGCACGATCTGAGGAGACGCAGAATGAAACGCAGCATCGTAATTTTGGCCGCCGCTTTGCCGATGGCTTTGCCTGCCGCCGCGCAAGAGGTGCGCACGGTGACCGACCACATGGGGTTCGAGGTTGTTGTGCCCGACGTGCCGCAGCGTGTGGTGACGTTGAACGACTGGACGACGACGGTGATGGCGCATGAGCTGGGCGCGAATGTTGTGGGGTCGGGCGGGCGTGTGGGCAGCGATGGCGCGCCTTATATGCGCTCGATGCGGGAATTGTATGGGGTGGAGTTTGGGGATGAGATTGCGCTGGCCTCGATCCATGGCGAGTTGGATGCCGAGCGGATTGCAGCGCTGCGGCCAGACCTGATTATTGCGCTGGAAAGTGACGCGATGCCCTATCGCGCGCAGTTAGCTAGCATTGCGCCGGTGTTGATGTATGCGGCCGAGAATGGCCAGAGCGGGTTGGAAAATTACGCCGATTTGGCCGAATGGCTGGGCAAGGGCGCGGCATTTGACGCATTGCAGGCCGGCTACGAGGCGCGGGTGCAGGATGTGCGTGGGCGGATGCCCGCAGCGCCGGGCAGCTACATCGCCATGCTGCCCAACCCGCGCGAGGGGACGATTTACATCTATCGCACCTATGGGTCGATGACTGTTGTGCTGGAAGATTTGGGCTTTAGCCGCGACCCGATGATGGACGCGGTGCCCGAGGGTGCGCAGAGCATGGTCAGCAGTGCCGAGTTGATCGGCGGCATCACGGCGGACAGCATTTTCATGACCCACATCCCCGACCGGGGCGAAGATTTGGGTGTTTTGATGGGCCAGTTGGACGAGATCGCCCCCGGATACCGGGATTTCCTGCCGGCGGTCGCGGCGGGGAACGTGGTATCGCTGCCGCGATTCCACGTGTATCCGCCGACCTTTGCCGCGATGGGGCAGGTGCTGGACCACTTCGACCCGCAGTAAGGGCCTAGGCTTGCCAGCCTGCGGCGGCGATCCATTGCAGGGCGGGCAGCGAGGGCATGAACAAATATTCGCCGCCGCGCAGCTGGTTGAAGGTTGTGACCCCGTCGATACGTTTGCGGGCGGGGTCGGCGGGGATGGTGAAGCGGCCGGGTTCGGGGTGTAGGCCGACGATGGGGTCGCGCTCGGTTCCCAGATCGATGAAATTGCCGCGGTTGATCCATTCCTGTTGCAGGAATTCGATGGTGTCGTAGGCGCGGGCGCTGATGAAGATGAAGAACAGCCCACGTGCATCGGGCGTATCGTCGGCGGAGGTGACATCGGGTGTCCAGCGCGGGCCGAAGGTGGACGAGCGGCGGATCACGCGGTGGATGTTCTGGTCGGTCATGATCGAGAGTTCGGACCCGCGCGGGTTCATGCGGCGGGTATGTGCCGCGTGCGGGCAGATGAGGCCGCGTTCGTCGCCCGCAAAGTCGAAGTCGTTGTTGCGGGCGGGGTCGGCCCCCAGCGCGGGATCGTCGTGGTCGGGCGTCAGGCTGAGGGGTGCGCCCGAGCGCCAACGCCCGAACATTTTTGCCGCCAAGCGGTGTTGTTCGTCGGGGTCGGTGGTTTTGGATTTCAGGAAGTCGTTGAAGGCACCGACGCGGGAATCGTATTTGCGCAGCACCACGTACGAGCCGTTTTTGGCTAGAATGGCGGGTTCAGGCATGGCGACGGGCGCGCCGGTTTCGCTGTCTTCGCCGAGGATGAATTCGCCGGGGGCGATCGCGTCCTCTTGCCCGGGTTGGGGGGCGACGCCCGCGCCGCGCACGGTGGGCTGCGAGATGGAATCGCGAAAGCCGAAGGGGTTTTCGGCGTGTTCATCGGCCCCGAATTCGTGCGTGCCGACCAGCACCACCCCATGCGCGGCGTCAAGTGCGGCGAAGGCTTTGTCTTTGGCGATGGCCAGCGCGGCGTCATCGGCGGCGTAGATGGTCAGCGCGATGTGGCATTTGCGGTCGGTGAAGGCGTCTTCCCAGCCTTCGGGGGCGTTTTCGCCGGTGTCGCGCAGGGCCGCCGCGCGGGCGGCCATGCCGTCGCGAAATGCGATGGGGAAAGTGTCGAGCATGGTTTGCGGCAGCCCCAACGCCTGCAGGCCCGCGTGGCTGATGGCGACACCGACCCAGGCATCGAGGTCGTCTGTCCAGTTTGCGGCCGAGGGGATGTGCGGGGCGAGTTCGCCCAGCAGCGCCCGCCCGCCCGCAGCATCGGTGATGTGCAGCATGGCGTGGATGCCGACATAGGGTTCGGGGCGCGCGCGCAGGATGAGGGCCTGGATTTCGTCAAGTTGCAGCGTGACTTTGTTGCGGTCGAACCGCGCGCGGATACGATCGAGCAGGGACATCAGTAATCCACCCCCACCGGCATCGAGATCTGGTCTTGCAGTTTGCGCAGCGCGGCGCGGGTTGTTGCGTCGACCTCGGGGTTTTCGGACATGGTGTCGAGGAAGGCTTCGACTGCGGCTTCCATACGTTGGAAGCGGCGCACGTCGACGACTGTCACTTGCGGGTTGGCGACGAACCAGCCCGAGGCGTCGATCTGGTGGTTGGCGATGAAATCCTTGACCGTGGGGTCGGCGATGCCGGGCCAGCCTTCGATATTGGCGAAGAGCAGGTCCATCAGGCCGGGGATTTTGGTCGCGAAGTCGTTGATATAGGCGTCCCAGTCGCCATCGTAGGCGGTGGCGAACAGAATGCGGGTGTCGTTGTCGAACAGCACGAAGCGCATGTCGTGCAGGGTCGAGACCTTTTGCGCGCCGTCGAAATTGCCGTGGGTCAGTTCAAAAATCCGCCGCAGGCGCGCCGCGCCGCCGGGTTTGATGGTTGCGATGGCGGTGAGTTCCGAGACATTGCCGCTTTGGCGCCCTGCGCGGCCCGCTGATTGCGATGTACCGTCGTAGAGTGTGTTATGGTCTTTGATCCAGCCGCGGATGGCGATGCCGGCCAGTTTGGGGGCGTCTTCGGCAACCTCGCTTGCGACGCGGATGAGGGCCGCGAGGCGGGATTCATCGGACAGGCGCGGGTCTTTTTCGGGCGTGTTTTCGGGGGTTGTGTTGTCGGTCATCGTCGTCTCCTGCGGTCACGCGGGGTGGGTGCAAAGGGCGGTTCAGTCGGCGATATCGGCGAGGGATTGTGGCTCGTGCCGGGGGCGGGCGTTCAGGGTGTGCCGCTGGCGGGACGAGCTGTCGTAGGCGTGTTTGCGCACGCGCATGATGGACCCTAGCGGTTGGTGCGCGGTGATGCCGTTCCATGGGTTGAACGACAGCATGTCGTCGCCTGCGACCTGACGGCCGGGGGTGTAGGGGTCTTGCGGGGGGAAATGCAGCCGCGCGATGGGCACATGGGGCGAGGCGGCAGGGTCCCATAGGACGGCGGCGTCCTCGACCGGCATGGCGGCGGCATCGGTGCACAGTTGGGCGTGCAGCAGGTAGGTTGTGGGCTGCGCGCGGCACCATTCGCCCACCGCGTCGCGCATGGCCGAGTAGCCGTCGCCGATGGGTTGGCCGGTTAGGGTCGCGGTTGGCCCCTCGGGCGCGAGCGAGAATTTCGCGATGTAATCGCCGTAGCGCACCGCGCCTTGGCTGTGGAATGTTTCGCCCAAAGCGTGCACGCGGGCCAGCGCGAGGCCTTGCAGCGTGGCATTTGGGGTGCCGCCCAACGCGTCGATCACGCCCGCGGCGGCGCGTGCGGCGGCTGATCCTGCGCGTTGCAGGCTGTCGGGGGCGCGGGCCTTAGCCTCGAGCGGGCCGAGCATTTTCTGGTATTTGCCGACATCGCCAAAGGCGAGGACGGGGATGTTCACCATCAGGATGTCTTGGTTCGCGCCGCCGATGTCGGGCAGCAGGCGGTCGCCATCAACGCCGAGGATTTTGAGGGCGAACCCCTGCGGGGCGGCGACGTCGTCGCTGTGGATGTCGCCGGGGGCGGCCGAGATGCGGGCGAGGATGTCGTAGTCGCGCTGCGTGCCGAAGATGCCTTGGGCAAAGGCGGGCGCGAGGCCCGGCAGAACGCTGAGGTGGCCTTTCAGCACCGCGTGGCTTTTGGCGTGTGCATCGCGGTGGGCATGGCGGTGGCGTTCGGCGGCGGCGCGCTGGTTGGCGGCCATGTGGGCGACGATTTCGGCGGTGATGCGGTCTTCGTCGGGGAAAGGGGTTTCGGTCGGGTTCGGATCTGTGGCTTTGGAAAACGTGACGTACGCCATGTACGGCTCCTCTGCTGCGGTCGATCTTAGGCGGGCGGTGTGGTCTTTCTTTGTTGTAAGAGGATGGTAGGGGGGATTTTTGGGGAAAGCTAGGGTTTTGGGGGTCTTGCCCGCCGCTAGGGCGGGCAAGACGGGTTGTCAGCGGGGTTCCGCCATCAGCCCTTTGACTAGCGCGTAGCAGGCCCCCAGCAGAACGATAGCGAAGGGGAAGCCGGTCGAGACCGCCATGGCTTGCAGCGCGGTCAGCCCGCCGCCCAGTAGCAGCGCGATGGCGACGGCACCCTCGAACGTGGCCCAGAACACGCGTTGGGGGATGGGGGCGTTCACTTTGCCGCCCGCGCTGATGGTGTCGATCACCAGCGAGCCCGAGTCCGACGAGGTGATGAAGAACACCACCACAAGGATGATGCCAACCAGCGAGGAGATGGCCGGAAGCGGCAGGTGCCCCAGCATTTCGAACAGTTGCAGTTCCAGCGCGGCGTCTTGCACCGTGGTCAAGCCTTGGGTGACGACTTGGCTGATTGCGGTGCCGCCGAGGGCGGTCATCCAGATGGTCGAGACCAGCGAGGGGATGAGTAGGACGGCGATCAGAAACTCGCGCACGGTGCGGCCGCGGCTGACGCGGGCGATGAACATGCCGACGAAGGGCGACCAGCTGATCCACCAGGCCCAGTAGAAGGCCGTCCAGCCGTGGCGGAAGTTATCGTCGGTGCGGCCGATGGGGTTCGACAGCGCGGGCAGGTATTCGACATAGGCCAGCAGGTTTTTGAAGAAGCCGGTGACGATTTGCAGCGTCGGGCCTGCCAGAATGACGAACAGCAGCAGCAGCAGCGCCAGCAGCATGTTCAGTTCGGACAGCCGCTTAACGCCCTTGTCCATCCCCGAGACGACCGAGGCGGTGGCGATGGCGGTGATGACGATGATCAGCACGATCATCGAGCCGGTGCCGGACTGCCAGCCGAACAGGAATTCGAGGCCGGCATTTGCTTGCTGTGCGCCGATACCGAGCGACGTGGCCAAGCCAAACATGGTGGCGAAGACGGCAAGGATGTCGACGAGATGGCCCGGCCAGCCCCAGATGCGTTCGCCGAAAATGGGGTAGAAGATCGACCGTAGCGTCAGCGGCAGCCCTTTGTTGAACGCGAATAGGGCGAGGGCGAGCGCGACGACCGCGTAGATTGCCCATGGGTGGATGGCCCAGTGGAAGATAGTGGCGGCCATGGCAAGGCGGCGCGCGCCTTCGGCATCGCCCGCGTAGCCGTTCAGGGGGGCCCAGTCGGTCCGCGCGCCATCGGGGCCGAAGGTTGGGCCGGCGAAGGCAGCGGTAAAGTTGCCGAGCGGTTCCGCGACGCCGTAGAACATCAGCCCGATGCCCATGCCGGCGGCGAACAGCATCGAGAACCACGAGACGTAGTTGTAATCGGGGGTGGCATCCGGCCCGCCGAGGCGCACTTTGCCCAAGGGCAGCACGATCAGCGCGAGGCAGAGCAGCACGAAGATATTGCCGGCGATGATGAAGAACCAATCGAGGTTATTCGTCAGGAAGTCGCGCAGGTTGCCGAAGACCGGACCGAGCGCGTTTTGGAACATCAGGGTGATCAGCGTGAAGGCGACGATTCCCAGCGCTGAGACGCAGAAGACGATATTATGGATGTCGAGTTCGAACACGAAGCGACGACGGAAGTTTATGTTGTCTTGGCCAATTTCGTAATCGGTCTCGATGATTTCTGTCGCGCCTTCGGGTGCGGGGACCGCTTCTTCGGGCGTTTGGGGGTCAATCGGGGTACGATCGTTATCTGGCAAACCCTCGTCCTTCTATTGTTATAGCGTGGTTTTTGGCGGCCGTTTTGGGTGACGCGCGGGGCATCGGGCCGTTGGGGGTAAAGACCACGCTATCACAAGGCCAAGCGATTTTCAAATTTTGGATCAAATTCGCGCGAGGGCGTGCGCGCCGCCCCGAGGGGCGGCGGCGTGTTATTGCAAGGTGCCGATGGGCTGGCCCTGCGCGAGCGGCTGGCCTTGTGCGGCCTGCTGGTGCAGGCGGCCGGCGGTGGGGGCGGTGATTTCCACCTCCATCTTCATGGCTTCGATGATGGCGACGGGGGTGCCCGCCGCGACTGCCGTGCCGTCGGCGACAATCCAGCGCGCAAGGGTGCCGGCCATTGGGGCCGTGATGGTGTTGGCGGGGGGCGCAGGCTGTTCGGCGGGCGCGGCTGTGGTGGCGGGTGCGGGGGATGTGCCGATTTTGGCCGCGATGCGGGACAGCAGGTCGGGGCCGATGGCGATGTCGTGCTGTTGGCCGTCGATTTCGATGCGGCCGCGCACCACGGCCTTGTCGGCTGGGGTGACGCGCAGCGCGCTGGCAAGGTCGTCGGCGAAGTCGGTTTCGATCCAGCGGGTGTGCACAGCGAAGGGCGCGCTGCCGTTGAAGTCGGGCGCGTTCAGCACGGCGCGGGCGAAGGGCAGGACGGAGGCGACGCCCTCGATATGGAATTCGGCGAGGGCGCGGCGCGCGCGGGCGAGGGCGATGTCACGCGTGGGGCCGGTGACGATCAGCTTGGCCATCAGCGAGTCAAACGCGCCCGCGACGCTGTCGCCCGCCGCCACGCCGCTATCGAGGCGGATGCCGGGGCCTGCGGGGGTGTCGAACCGCGTGATCGGGCCGGGGGTGGGCAGGAAGCCGCGGCCCGGGTCTTCGGCGTTGATGCGGAATTCGATGGCGTGGCCGGTGGGCGCGGGGGTGTCGGTGATCGACAGCGGCAGGCCCTGCGCGATGCGGAACTGTTCGGCGACTAGGTCGAGGCCGGTGGTTTCCTCGGTCACGGGGTGTTCGACCTGCAGGCGGGTATTCACCTCGAGGAAGCTGACGAGGCCGTCGGCGCCCAGCAGGAATTCGACCGTGCCCGCGCCGCGGTAGCCAGCGGCTTTGCAGATGTCGCGTGCGGCGGTGGCGATGCGGGTTTCGATGGCGGGGGGCAGGAAGGGGGCGGGGGCTTCCTCGATCAGTTTTTGGTTGCGCCGCTGCAGCGAGCAGTCGCGCAGGCCCACGACCACGACATTGCCGTGGGTGTCGGCGATGACCTGCGCCTCGACGTGGCGGGGGCGGTCGAGGAAGCGTTCGACGTAGCAGGCGCCGTTGCCGAAGGCGGTGGTCGCCTCGCTGGTGGCGGCGGCGAACATGTCGTCGATTTCGGAGGCGTCGCGTACGATGCGCATGCCGCGCCCGCCGCCGCCCGCTGCGGCCTTGATGGCGATGGGCAGGCCGTGGTCGCGGACGAAGGCACGGATGTCGTCACCAGTTGCGACAGGGCCGTCGGTGCCGGGCACCAGCGGCGCGCCGACCGATGTGGCAATCTGGCGGGCGGCGATTTTGTCGCCCAGTTGGGTGATGGCGGCGGGGGGCGGGCCGATCCAGACCATGCCAGCCGCCTCGACCGCGCGGGCGAAGTCGGCGTTTTCGGACAGGAAGCCATAGCCCGGGTGAACGGCATCGGCACCTGCGCGTTTGGCGATCGCCAGCAGGGCGGGGATGTTCAGGTAAGTTTGCGCGGGCGTGGTGCCCGGCAGCGCATAGGCGGCATCGGCATGGCGCACGAAAAGCGCGTCGGCGTCGGGGTCGGCGTAGACGGCGATGGCGTTGAGGCCGGTGTCGTGGCAGGCCCTGACGATGCGCAGGGCGATTTCGCCGCGGTTGGCGATCAGGACGTTTTTCATGGTGTGGTCGCGTCTTTCGTAGGGGGGGTAGGGCGGAAGCGGACCTGCGCGCCGGGAGGCAGCTGCGCGGCAAGGTCGAGGTGGTGGGGGGCGACGACCGCGATGACGGGGTAGCCGCCCGTCAGCGGATGGTCGGCGAGGAAGAGGACGGGCTCGCCGCTGTGGGGCACTTGGATAGCGCCTTTGGTGGCCCCCTCGCTGGGCAGTTCGCGGGTGTCGGGGCGCGTCAGCGGGTGGTCGGCGTGCAGACGTTTGCCGACGCGGCTGGACTGGGGGGTGACGTCCCAGATTTGGGTGGTCAGTCGGGCCACCGTTTCGGGGGGGAACCAGTCGTCGCGCGGGCCCATGATGATGTCGATTTCGGTTACGGTGCCGCTGCGCGGCAGGGCGGGCGGCGTGATGAAGGCGACAGGCGCGGCATGGGCCTGCGCCAGCGCGAGGCAATGGGGTGCGGTGATCGGAGCGGGGCCGATTTGCGCGAGCGTATCGGTTGCGGCGCTGCCAAGGACGCTGGGCACGCGAAAGCCGCCGCGCACCCCGATGTAGCCATAAAGGCCGCTGTCCGGTGGCAGAAGTTCGACGGTGTCGCCTGCGTCAATCGCGATGGGGTGGTGCGAGGGCACGGGCGCGCCGTTGACAGTGACGGTGCGGGTTGCGCCGGTGACGCCGATCACGCAGGGGCCGTCGAATGACAGGCGGGTGCCGCCGCCCAGCACCTCGAGCGCGGGGGTGCTGGCGGGGTTGCCGAGCATATGGTTCAGCGCCCGCAGCGCGCCCGCGTCGGCCGCGCCCGAGGGGCCGATGCCTTGGTCGATCAGGCCCGCGCGGCCCAGATCTTGCAGCAGTAGCGGCAGCGGGGTGGCGGTAATATGCATGCCCGTGGTGGCCACGGGTTCAGGGGTGGGGGCGGGCGGCGCGGGGCGGGTGTATGGGCGCTGGACGAAATGCACGCGGTCGCCCGGGCGCAGCAGCGCGGCGGGGGTGCGGGTCAGGTCGAACATCGGCAGCTGCGTGGTGCCGATGATTTGCCAGCCGCCGGGGCTGGCTTTGGGGTAGACGCCGGCGAATTGGCCCGCCAGCGCGACCGCCCCTGCCGGAATGGCCGTGCGGGGGGTGGTGCGGCGCGGCACCGTCAGCGCGGGATCGCCGCCGCAGAGGTAGGAAAACCCCGGGGCAAAGCCGTTGAACGCCACGCGCCACGGGGTAGCGGTGTGGCGGGTGATGACTTCGGCAACCGTCAGACTGGTGAGGGCGGCGACTTCGGCGAGGTCTTGGCCGTCGTAGGTGACGGGGATTTCGATGTCGCGGCCCTGTGTTTGGAAGGTCGCGGTCGTATCGCGCTGGCTGATGATACCCGCGATCTGCGCGGCGGTGGTGCGGGTGCGGTCAAAGGTGACGAGGATGGTTTGCGCGGCGGGCAGCAGTTGGGTGACGCCGGCGATGGGCGCGCGCCGCAGGGCGGCGAACAGCGCCAGAGTTTCGTCGAGGCTGTCGAGCTGCACCAAGATGGCGTCGGCACCGACGGGGAGGATATGCGGTGTCATGCGGTAGCGGGCTGTAGGGGGATGGCGTTTTGGTCGAACAGGGCGCGGATGGTGCGGGCCATAGCGACCGCATCGGGGCTGTCGCCATGGACGCAGATGGATTGCGCGGCGATGGGCACCTCGGTGCCGTCGATTGCGCTGATAGTGCCGTGCTGTGCAAAGTGCAGCATGCGGGCGGCGATCTGGGCGGGATCGTGCAGCACGGCGCCGGGCAGGCGACGCGATAGCAGCCGCCCCTCGGGGGTGTAGGCGCGGTCGGCGAAGGCCTCGCAGATGACGGTGAGGCCGGCGGCGCGGGCCAGCGCGACGATCGGGGCGCCCGCCAGCGCCATCAGCGGCAGCGCGGGGTCATAGGCGCGGATGGCAGCGATAACGGCATCGGCCTGCGGGCCCCCTTCGGCGATGGTGTTATAAAGTGCGCCGTGCGGTTTGACGTAGCGCACGCGCGTGCCCGCCGCTTGCGCCAGCCCCGCCAGCGCGCCCAGTTGGTAGATGACATCGGCGGTCAGATCGGGCGCGGGGATGTCTATCGGGCGGCGGCCGAAGCCCGCCAGATCGCGGTAGCCGACATGCGCGCCCACCGCCACGCCCTGCGCGGCCGCCGTGCGCAGCGTTTGCAAGATGCCGATGGGGTCGCCCGCGTGAAAGCCGCAGGCGATATTGGCCGAGGTGACGATCTGCAGCATTGCCGCATCGTCACCCAGCGTCCATGCGCCGAAGCCTTCGCCCATATCGCTGTTCAGATCCATGTCGGTCCCTTATTGTGCGGCAAACGCCTGTGGCCTATCGCTGTGGTCTGTGCCACATCGGGGCGATAGGTGCAGTGGATGGTATTGATGCAGGCTGTTACGACCCTTGCCGAAAAGGTCGCGCATGATATTCGCGCGTTGCTGACGCATGGCGCGTTGCGACCCGGGCAGAAGTTGTCCGAGGCGGGCTTGGCCGAGCGGTTGTGCGTCTCGCGCAATACGCTGCGCGAGGCGTTTCGTTTGCTGACCAAGGACGGGTTGCTGCGCCACGAGGCGAACCGCGGTGTGTTTGTGTCGGTTCCTACGGCGGCTTCGATCATCGATATTTACCGTGTGCGCCGCGTGATTGAATGTGCCGCGCTGCGCACGGGGTACGCCCAGCACCCTGCGGTGGGGCGGATGGCCGATGCCGTGCAGCATGCCAAAGATTTGCGCGCCGCGCGCGATTGGGTGGGTGTGGGCAGCGCGAACATGGATTTTCATGCCGCGATTGTCGAGCTGGCCGACAGCCCGCGTTTGGGCGCCTTTTACGGCAACATCGCCGCCGAGCTGCGCTTGGCGTTCGGTTTGCTGGAGGAGCCCGAGGTGATGCATGCGCCCTTTATTCCCATGAACGACGAGTTGGTCGGCTTGATGCAGCGCGGCCAGTCCGAGGAGGCCGCGCGCCGGTTGGATCAGTATCTTGTCCGATCCGAGCGATCGGTTCTGGCGTCGTTTTCGCGCCTGTCGGCTGCCGCTAGCTAAGCGGCAGCGAGGGCGCGAGGCGTTGCCATGCGGCATGCGCTGACAGCACGGTTTGCATTTGTGCCGTATGGCCCGCGATGAATGCATCGCCGTAGACGGTTTCGTCGGGGTATTCGGTGATCAGCGTGAGCGGCACGCGGTGGCGATCGTCGCTGTGGACGTAGCACGGGAAGCCGTTGATCATCTCGAACCCCGTCTCGCCGGCGTGCAGTTCGTAGAGGGCGATTTGGCGGCGGTTATAGTCCGTCAGGCCGGGCACGTCGCCAAGATCGCGCGTGACGGCGTCGATCAGCTTGCGCGCGGTATCGGCAAAGGCGGGGTGGTGGCGCAACACGAGGAAGAACCCCTTTGGCACCGTCCACATGGCGAAGTTGCGCGGGACGTAGCCCGAGAGCGGGCGCGTCCATTCATGCGCGGGGTAGCCGTGCAGGTTGACGTGCAGCAGTGCGCCGCTGCGGTTTTCAGCCTCGATCCGGATGGCTTTTTCGTAATAGGTTTCGGGGTTTTCGCGGTATTCCAGATCGTCCCCCAGCGCGGTGTAGCGCGCGGCGTGGTGCATGTGGCGCGGGTTATCGGCGCACAGCAGCCCGTGCAGGGCATAGCCGTCAGGGTTTTCAAGGGGCGAGATCGTGAAGCTGCCACCCGCCGCGCGCAGGCGGTTTGCGGCGCGCAGGGCGCCGACGATGCCGGTCGTCTCGTTGGCGTGCTGGCCGGCCGAGATCATCACGGGGTAGCCCGCGCCCGCGACATAGCTGGCATCGACCGTGCGCCCCGAGCGGGTTTGTGCGGTGAAGGGCGTGCCGCCAAGGGCCGCCAGCGTGTCGCGGACTTGGGCGACGGGCAGCGCGGCTGCGGCGGTTTCCAGCGGTTGGGGCGCGCCAGCGCGGTCGACGGTGGTCAGAGGTTGCAGCGTGACGTTGATGCTGGGCGCTACGCCGGTGCGCACCACAGGGACGATTTGTCCCGGTTGCAGGTGGCGGTCCCCCAAGGGGCGGCCCGAGTGGCGCTGGAACACCTCGAGTAGCGAGAAGTAAATTTCCTCGTGCATCGCCTCGGTCAGGCTGATGACTTCGTCATCATAGGGCAGGGGTTCGTCAGCGGCGGGCAGGGTGACGTCGATTACCAGCTGGTCGAAATAGGGTTCTGCCTGCGGCCACGGGTAGGCTTTGATGCTGGCGATCAGGCCGGTGAAGATCTGTTCGTAGTCGGTCTCGTACGGGGCGTCGTCGACCCAGCCGCAGGGGGACAGCAGCGTTTCGCCCACGTGGTCGATGTGTTCGCGGTTGGGCGCAAAGACGCGGTGGGTTTCGGGGCCTTCGGGGTAGGTCAGCGTGACATCGTAGTGCAGATCTGCCGTGCCGGGGGCGAAGGTTGGCTGCACGGGCAGCAGCGCGCCCAGCGGGTAGCTTTCCAGCAAGAAGCGGTTGGCGACCGCGCCGGGGTGGACGGGGTATGTGATGGCGGCGGCGGTAAAGCCGGGGCGCGCGTCCTCGAGGAAGAAGTGGACGAGGGGCTTGTAGGCCGAGCGGACTTTGGCGGCGATGCCGAGGGCGGCAAGGGCGGCCTCGGCCGCCTGGCGGGCGGGGCGGTCGTCGAATGTCCAGATGGCGACGCTGGCGGGTTTAGACTGCGCAAGCGCGGCGGTCAGTTGGTCCAACGTGCGGGCGGGGGATGCGCTGTAGATCTGGGTCATCGGGTGGTTCTTCCAGTGGGGTCGAGGTGGTCGCGCAGCCAGTCGCCCAGCAGGTTCAGGCCCAGCACCGTCAGCAAGATGGCGAGGCCGGGGAAGACGCTGACCCACCATGCCGATTGCAGGTAGGTGCGGCCATCGGCCAGCATGCCACCCCAGCTGGGGATGGTGGGGTCGACGCCAAGGCCGAGGAAGGTCAGGCTGCTTTCCAGCAAGATGTTGTTTGCCACGTTCAGCGTCATCAGCACGACGACGGGGCCCATCAGGTTGGGCAGGATGTGGCTGAAGATGATGTTGCGGTTTTTCACGCCGATGGCGCGGGCGGCCAGCACGAATTCACGTTCGCGCAGCGCCAGCACCTGTGCGCGCACCACGCGGGCGTATTGCACCCATTGCGATACGATCAGCAGGATGATGGTATTCGTCAGGCTGCCGCCGATGACCGCGATGACGGTAATGGCCAGCAAGATGAACGGTAGCGCCAGTTGCACATCGGCAAAGCGCATCACGATGACATCCCAGATGCCGCGATAGTAGCCCGCGACCAGCCCGAGGATCACCCCAAGGACGACCGAGCCGAGCACCGAGGTAAAGCCGACCAGCAGTGAGATGCGTCCGCCAGCCACCACGCGGGCCAGCACGTCGCGGCCGAGCGGATCGGTGCCGAAGATGTGATCCATGCGTGTAAACGGGGCCACAAGCCGTGCCATAAGGTCAATTTTGCCGACATCGGGGAAGATCCACCCCGATAACAGCACGGCGCCGCCGATGATCAGCGTGAGGCCCGCGCCGAGGATGAGCTCGAGGCTGAGAAAGCGTGATTTGGTCTGGGTTGTCATGCTTACTCCGTGCGGATGCGGGGGTCGATCAGGCCGTAGGCGATGTCGACCAATAGGTTCACGGCGACGATCATGGTCGACAGAACCATGATGACCGATTGCAGCACGGGGTAGTCGCGCGATGCGACGGCGTCGAAGGCCAGTGTGCCCATGCCGGGCCAGTTGAAGACGCGCTCGACCACGACGATGCCGCCCAGCAGGCCGCCGAATTGCACGCCCATATAGGTGATCAGTGGGATGGCGCAGTTGCGCAGCGCGTGTTTATAGAGGACTTTGTTCTCACTCAGCCCTTTGGCGCGGGCGACGGTAATGTATTGTGCGTTCAGCACTTCCAGCATCGAGGTGCGCACAAGGCGGACGTTGGTTGCGGTCAGGATGACGCCCATCGTCAGCGCGGGCATGACGAACGACAGCGGGCCGTTCATGCCGCTGGGCGGTAGCAAGTGCAGCGTGATCGAGAACAGCAGCACCATCATGGTCGCCAGCCAGAAGTTGGGAAATGACAGCCCGATCAGCGAGACGACGCGGATTGTCTGGTCTTCCCATTTGCCGCGGCGCACGGCCGCGCGGATGCCCAGCGGGATCGACAGCGCAATCGAGACGGCCATGGCCGTAAAGGCCAGTGCCAGCGTGGCAGGCAGCGCGGTTTTGATCAAGGTTGCCACGGGCGTGCCGCCCATGAAGCTGCGGCCGAAGTCCCAGGTGAACAGACCCGACAGGGTTTGCAGGTATTGAGTGAGGAACGGCTGGTTCAGGCCGAGACCCTCGCGGATGCGGGCCAGATCTGCCTCGGTGATATTGGTGGCGCCTGATGCGATCATCAGCGCGGGGTCGCCCGACAGGCGGACTGCAAAGGCGACCAGCAGCGTCACCACAACGATGACGAAGGCCGATTGCAGCAGTCGTTTAAAAAGAAATCCGGCCATACCGCCCGTTCCAGCTATTCAGATGTGGCCTGCCCCCAAGGGGGACAGGCCGGTTGTTGGTGAAGGTTATTCGACCCAGACTTCGTTCAGCTTCAGGCGGCTGTCGGGGGCGGGGACGAAGCCTTTGACGCGGTTGTTGATCGCGTAAATGGCGTTCAGGTTATAAAGCGGCATCTCCAGTGCACGATCGGCCGCATAGCGAGCGATGGATTGCAGCAATTCCTCTCGGCGCAGGGTGTCGGTCAGCGGGCGCTGTTCTTCCAGCATGGCGTCGAGTTCGGGGTCGACGTCATAGGGGTTCCACTTTTCGCCCGAGTGATACATCGAGTAAGCGGTGTTGTCGTAGTCGAACGTCCAGCCGCCCCAGCTTTGCTGGAACATCGCGCCGGTTTTACCCTGCGGGATGATGTCGTTCAGCAGCACGTTGGTTTCATACGGTTGGATGGTGGCGTTGATACCAACACCTGCAAGGTAGGCCGAAACAGCCTGCGCCACTTCGTTGAAGGTCGCATCGTTGCCGCGCACGTCAATTTGCACCGAAGCGCCCGGTTGGACGCCAGCTTCGGCCAGCAGGGCTTGCGCGCCAGCGGGATCGAAGGGGATTTCGGCCAGATCGCCGTCAAAGCCAAACGAAGCCGGCCCTTGGAACGAGGCGATGGTAGTGGCTTGGCCGCCGAGGATCGCATCGACGATGGTTTGACGGTCGACCGCCATGATCAGCGCGCGGCGCACACGTTCGTCGGCGGTGATGCCGTCACGTGTGTTGAAGCGCAGGGCGTAGACTGTCGGGCCGGGGGTGCTGACGATCGAGAGGTTGTTGTTTGCCTCGATCGTGGGGATCATGCCGATCGGAATGGTCGGGGGAATGACCAGATCGACGTTGCCGGCTTGCAGTTCGGCGACGGCGGTCGCGGGTTCGGTGATGAAGCGGTAGTCGATTTCCGACAGGCGCGGCGCGCCGCCCCAATAGTCGGGGTTGGCTTCCAGTTTTACGCCGATGCGCGGCTCGTACGATGTCATCTTGAACGGGCCGGTGCCGACGGGGGCGTTGTTAAAGGCCTCGTCGCCGACTTCGGCGTAGTATTGCGGCGGAATGATCATCGCGCCGTAGCCGGCCAGTTTGGTCAGCAGCACAGGGTCGGCGGCGTTCAGGTGGAAGTCGACGGTATAGTCGTCGATCACTTCGACACTGTCGATCACCATGTAGTTCGAGCGTTGCGGCCCAGCGGCGCCAACCTCGCCCAGCAGGCGGTCGAAGGTGAATTTGACGGCGGCGGCGTTGAAGGGCTCGCCATTGTGGAACTTCACGCCCTCGCGCAGGGTGAAGCGGATGGTTTTACCGTCTTCGGCGACGTCCCATGCGGTGGCAAGGCCGGGGACCAGCACCATGTCGGGGCCGCGGTAGGTCAGGCCCTCGAAGAGGTTGGTGGCGACCGACGACCAGTTCACCAGAAACGTGTCGATCGGGTCCCAGTTGCCCGGGTCTTGCGGCGAGGAAATCGTCAGCTTGCCTTCGGCCATCGCCGGTGCGGCAAAGCCCATGGCCGTCAGCGCAAGGGCCAGCGCGGTGAGTGTTTTTCTCATTTTGGTGTCCTGTTGGTCGTTGTTCGGTCGCAGTTCGTTAGTGGCGGGCGACAAGATGGCCGGGGGCCACTTCGTCGTAGATGGCGGGCGTGGGCGCATCGCCGACGACGCGCATGGTCGAGGGGATCTCGCCTTCGAGCGCTTTGCGGTCGGGGCGGACGGTGGGGTCGGCGATGGGCACGGCAGACAGCAGGCGGCGCGTGTAGGGGTGTTGCGGGTTTTCGAACACCTGTGCGCGTGTGCCGATTTCGACAATCTGGCCCAAGTAGAGCACGGCGACGCGGTGGCTCATTTTCTCGACCACGGCCATGTCGTGGCTGACGAAAAGATAGGCCAGGCCTTCGTCTTTTTGCAGGTCCATGAACAGGTTGATGACCTGCGCCTGAATGGAGACGTCGAGCGCCGAGAGGGATTCATCGGCGATGATCAGGCGCGGGCGGCTGGCGAGGGCGCGGGCGATGCAGACGCGCTGGCGCTGCCCGCCCGAGAATTGGTGCGGGTAGCGCGTTGCGACCGACGCGGGCAGGCCGACGCGTTCCAGCAGTTCCCCCACGCGCTGAACGATGGCTTTGTCGTTATCCAGCAGGCCGTGCGTACGCAACGGCTCGGCAATCGACCAGCCCACCGTTTTGCGCGGGTCGAGCGAGGCGAAGGGGTCTTGGAAGATATACTGGATGTCGCGCCGCAGGGCCTGCCGCTGGGCAAGGGGCATTTTCGACATCGGTTGCTGGTCGAACAGCACATCGCCTGTGGTCGGGGGCGTTAACTGCATGATCGTGCGGGCGATGGTGGATTTGCCCGATCCGCTTTCGCCGACCAGCGCCAGCGTCTCGCCGGGGTAGATCTGGAAGCTGGTGTTGGTGACAGCGGGGCAGTAGTGTGTGGTGCGGCCCAGCCAGTTTTTCTTTAGTGTGAAGGACACCGATAGGTTCTGCACGTCGATTAGCGGCGCGCCGTCGCGGCGGGCGGTGTCTTGCTGGCGACGCTCGCCCACCAGTTTAGGGGCACCGTCTTCCAGCACGGTCAGGGGAAGGCGCAAGGGCAGGGGCTCGCCCGTCATTTGACCAAGGCGCGGTACGGCAGACAGCAGCGTGCGGGTATAAGGGTGTTGCGGGTTCGCGAAGATCTCGGCAACGGGGCCTTCCTCGACCTTTTTGCCCTTCCACATGACGACAACTTCGTCCGCGATTTCGGCGACGACGCCCATATCGTGCGTGATGAAGACAATCGACATGCCGAATTCGGCTTGCAGGTCGCGCAGGATTGTCAAGATCTGGGCCTGAATCGTCACATCAAGCGCGGTGGTGGGTTCGTCGGCGATCAGCAGTTTGGGGCGGCAGGCCAGCGCCATCGCGATCATCACCCGCTGGCGCATCCCGCCCGACAGATGGTGCGGGTAGCGCCGCAGCATGCCTTTGGCATCGGGCAGGCGCACTAGCGATAGCAGGCGTTCGGCCTCGGCCAGGGCGGCGGGTTTGTCGAGGGCGGCGTGCAGCATCAGCACTTCGCAGATCTGGTCGCCGATGGTGAACACGGGGTTAAGCGAGGTCATCGGTTCTTGGAAGATCATGCTGATCTGGTTGCCGCGGATCGCGCGGGCCTTGTCCTGATCGATCGACAGCAGGTCGATTTGCCCGTCGGCGCTGGCAAACATGATTTTGCCGCTAGTGTAATGCGCGCCCGCAATGTCGGCCAGCCGCATGATCGAGAGGGAGGTCACGCTTTTGCCCGAGCCGCTTTCGCCCACGACGGCGACGGTTTTGCCGTGGGGGACGGTAAAGGACAGGTTTTCAATCACGGGGGTATCGCCGAAGGCGACGCCGAGGTCGGTGACCGAAAGAAGCGGGTGGTCGTGCGTGTCCTTCATCGGGGCCCTTCGGTACAGACAGAATGCGCGGATTGCGGCGTTTGCTGCAAAACCAGACGGACTCATGCTATAATCGACCGGGATGTCAAGAACGGTTGGCTCGTTTTGTGGGGTGATCCGTTATAAATTGTTCAACAATTATTCCTGTGATGAAATTTGTGTCACATGCCTGCCCATGGACATCAGGGTGATTTGCGCTTTGCGTTGCGGCGGGCGGCAGCGCGCGCCAGCAGGTGCGCACCGATGGGAGCTGTCAGAAACAGGAACGCGATGGCGATGATTGCGCGGCTGGCAGCGCTGAGGGTGCCGCCATCAAGCGCCGCCGCGATGAGAGCGAGCGAACCCGCGAGGCTGCCCACCTTGGAGCTGGCGTGCATGCGGGTGAGCGCATCTGGGAAGCGTAGCAGCCCGAGGCCGGCCGCTATGGCGAAGCCGCCCGTCAGCAGCGCGAGGAGGCCGATGGTGATCTCAAGCATCGGGGTCACCGCGATGTGCCACCTGTTCGGCGTAGCGGGCGAAGGCCAGTACCGAGATGAAGCTGACCAGCGCCAGCGCGACCGCGATGTCGAGGAAGGCATCGGAGCCTGCTTTGACGGCATAGAGCCCGCAGATGGCGATGACGGCGGTGGTGATCATGTCGATAGCAACGATGCGGTCGACCAGCGTCGGCCCTTTGGCCAGACGCACAAAACTGAGGCAGAGCGCGATGGCGATGCAGGTCAGGCCGATGGCAAGGCAGCCGTGCATGAAGCTTGTCGGGGTCATGTGCCAAATACCTTTCTGACGCGGTGTTCCATTCCTGCCTTGAGTTCAGCGACGAGGGCCGCTTCGTCGGTGGCGTAGATTGCGTGGATGAGGAGGAAGCTGCGGTCGGCGGCGACATCGAGGGTGAGGGTCCCCGGTGTCAGGGTGATGAGGTTGGCGAGCAGGAAAATTTCGGCGTCCGACCGCACGTCGAGCGGCATGCGGACAATCGCCGGGTGGATGTTCGGGCGGGGCGCGATGCAGTCGCGCGCGACGAGAATGCAGGATTTGACCAGCTCGACGATAAAAAATCCGGCGAGCGCCAGCACGGCGGGCACAGCGCGGAAGTAGTGCGGGGCAAGCAACCCCCGCGCCAGCCAGAGCGCCGCGAACCCCAGCGCAAAGCCCCCCGCAAGGGTGAGCAGCGTGAAGCTGTTCCACAGCGTTGCCCAGATGACCGCGAGCAGGATGTTCAGAAAAAAGAGCGTCATGGTTGCCCACTTGCGGCCTGTTGCGGGCCGAGGACTGCCTCGAGATATGCGGCGGGGTTCAGCAGTTGGTCGGCCCCTGTGGTGGCGAAGGCCAGAAACGGCGCGGGAAAAAGGCCGATGCCGACCGTCAGCGCCCCAAGCACGGTGATGGGGGCCAGCATGTGGGCGCGCTCGCGCTTGTTCAGGCGCGCGAAGGTGGGGGTGCGGCCATCTGGGTGGGGTTTCCAGAAGGCCTCGGCCCAGATTTTGGTCATCGAGAAGATTGTCAGCAGGCCGACCAGCAGCGCGACGGCGGCGATCAGCCATGCCTGCAGGTCAAGCGCGGCGCGCACGATGACGAACTTGGCCCAGAACCCCGACAGCGGCGGGAAACCCGCCAGCGAAAAGGCCGGGATGAGGAACAGGGCCGCCAGCAGCGGTGCGCTGCGGTAAAGCCCGCCAATCGCGCCGAGGTCGGACCCGCCGGTCAGGCGCTGCGCGACGCCTGCGATGAGAAAGAGGTTCGCCTTTACGATGATGTGGTGCAGCAGGTAGAAGACCGCCCCCATCAGCGCCAGCGGTGTGGCCAGTGCCAGCCCGAGGAGCATGTAGCCGATTTGGCTGACGATGTGGAACGATAGGATTTTGCGAAAGTCGCTTTGCGCAGCGGCGCCCAGAACGCCCGTGACCATCGTCAGCAGCGCCGACCAAAGCAGAATGTCGGCCAGCGCGCCCATATCGTGCGGGAAGACCAGCGTGAAGACGCGCAGCAGGGCATAGACGCCCACCTTTGTCAGCAGCCCTGCGAAGACGGCCGAGACCGCGTAATGCGGGGTGTGGTAGGCGGCGGGAAGCCAGAAGAACAGCGGGAAGACTGCAGCCTTCAGGCCGAATGCGACCATCAGCATCATGGCGATGACTGTCAGCCGTTCGGGGTTTGCGGTGCGGCTGACGGCAAGGTGCAGGTCGGCCATATTCAAGGTGCCGGTTGCGCCGTAAAGCAGCCCCGCCGCCCCGAGGAAAAGCACTGTCGAGATCAGGTTGAGGGTGACGTATTTCACCGCGCCGTCGATGGCGGCCTTGCGGCCGCTGATCACCAGCAGCCCGAACGAGGCAATGAGCATCACCTCGAACCAGACGTAGAGGTTGAAGAGGTCACCCGTGAGGAAAGCGCCCGTGACGCCGCCGAGCAGCGCCTGAAATAGCGTGTGATAGCCGTGGCGCGTTGATGTCGGGCCGATTTCGGCCATTGCCCAGATGGCGACGGCAAGGCCGATCAGCGCGGTGATGAAGACCATCGCCGCCGCCAGATAATCGGCGACCAGCGTGATGCCGAACGGTGCGGCCCATCCCCCGATCTGGCCCGCGATGACACCGTTTTGCAGCACGTTTGCCAGCAAGGCCACGGCGGCGGCCAGCGCGGCGGTCGAGCCTGCAACCGAGACCCATCTGGCCGCGATGCGGCGCGGCGCAACAAAGGCCAGCGCGGCCGTCGCAAACGGAATGAGGATGGGAAGGACGAGGAGCCAGACCATCATTTCGCCTTTGGTCCAGGAGGTTGCGGTTCGGCCAAGCGCATGCGGTCGACATCGAGGTGGCCGAAGGTGCGATAGGCGTGGATGGTCAGCGCCAGTGCAAAGGCAAAGAGGCCGAAGCCGATGACGATGGCAGTCAGCAGCAGCGCTTGGGGCAGGGCGTTCGCCATTTGCGCGGCAGGCAGCGCGCCGCCCGCCCCGAGCAGCGGGGGGCTGCCTGCCGTCAGCCGCCCTGCGGCCAGAATGGCCAGATTGATGCCGTTCGACAGCAGCAGCAGCCCGAACAGGAACCGCAGCAGGTTGCCCGACAGCATCAGCCAGACCGCGAGGGCCACTAGAAAGCCGGACAGAAGGGCGACGATCGTTTCCATCAGGACGTCTCCTCGAGGGTGAAAACCAGTGTCAGGATGGCACCGAAGACGGCGAGGTAGACGCCGATGTCGAACGCGAGGACGCTGGAGAGGGCGATGCCGTGCACAATTAGCCAAAGGCCGGTGAATGGGGCGAGGCCCGCAAGCCCCGATACCGCCCCCGACACCAGCGCAAGAATCATGCCCCAGACCCCGATCCGGCGCGGATCGGCGCGCAGGGCGGCGCGCGTTTGCGCGGTGTCGGTGGCAAAGCTGTAAAGGACGAAGCCCGCCACCCCGATCAGCCCTCCGATGAAGCCGCCGCCCGGGCTGTTATGCCCCCGCAGCAGCACATAAAGCGAGACCACCAGAAACAGCCCCGTCAGCAGCCGTGCCCCGACGCGCAGGATGAGCGAGTTCATGTGTTACGGCCCCTTTTGCGTTTCAGGACGGCGCGTGCGCCAAAGGCCGCCAGCAGGACGACGATCAGTTCGCCGAAGGTGTCGAAGGCGCGGAAGTCGACCAGGATGACGTTCACGATGTTCAGCCCGTGGGCGAGGGTGTAGGCGTTTTCCTCAAAATACGTGGTGATGTGCCGGTCAAGCGGGTGCGCGCCGATGGCCAGAATGGTTAGCGTGACGCCGACGCCGATGGTGGCGGCAAGGGCCGCGTGCAGGATTTGCCGGCGGCGGGTGCGGGTTTCTGCTACGGCGGGCAGGCGCAGCGCGCCGATGGCAAACAGCACCGCGGCGAGGGTTTCCACCATCAGCTGCGTTGTCGCCACGTCGGGCGCGCCGAAATAGAGGAAGATGACCGCAACGCCGATGCCGACGGTGCCAAGCCCCGCGATGGCCGCGATGCGCGAGCGCGTGGTCAGCGCGGCCACCCCGCCTGCGCCTGTCAGTGCTGCGATCAACCACAGGAACGGCGTGCCCGCGACGGCCGCGCTGATCTGGGGCTGCACGGCCAACACGGTGCCCGTGATCGCGCCCGCGATGACGATGAAGGTGACCAGCAAGTAGTCGGTCAGTCGCCCGGTTTGCAGCGCGCGCGTTTGCCACGCCGTCCCCGCTTTGAACGCGTCCAGCGCGCGATCCCAGCCTGTGTCAAAGCGCGGCAGGGCGGTGAAGATGGTGTCGAGCCAGCGCACGATGGGGGCCCGCAGCGCGAAGATCAGCGCGCCCGCCGCGAATGTCACCCCGCTGAGGAAGAGCGGCAGGTTCCACCCCGCCCAGAGGTGCAGCCCTGCCGCGCGTGGTTGTGCGAGGCTGGTGGTGAGGCTCGCCTCGATCAACGGGCCCAAGGTTTGCGGGGCGGCAAGGCCCGTCACCAGCCCGAGGGCCGCGAGCAGCAGCGGGCCGAGCAACATCGTCCACGGGGCCTCGTGCGCGGGGATGGGGGTTGGCTTGTCCGCGCCGAAAAAGGGGCGGATGGCGAGTGTGGCGGCGACGGCGACCATCAGCGCGTTTGCCGCCAGCGCCGCAGCTGTTGCAAGGCTGGCGGGGTGCAGCGTCAGTGCGCCGGCATAGAGGAGTTCTTTCGCGATCCATCCGACCAGCGGGGGCAGCCCTGCCATCGACGCCGCCGCCAGCACCGCCGCCAGCGCGGTCAGCGGCATCGCACGGCGCAGGCCGCCGAGGGCCGCGATCTGGCGTGTGCCGGTGCTGTGGTCGATCGCGCCGACGACCATGAACAGGGTGGCTTTATAAAGGGCGTGCGCGACAAGGAATGTCAGGGCCGCCGTCAGCGCGTAGGGGCCCGAGCCAGCCAGAAACAGCGTGATCGTGCCCAGTGCCATCAGCGTGGTATAGGCCAGCGCCTGCTTCATATCGCTTTGGCGCAGCGCAAGGACGGACGCAAGAACGGCGGTCGTCGCGCCGAGGGTGCCGAGTGTTATGCTCCATGCGGTTGTGTCTGCGAGCGTGGGGTGCAGCCGTGCCAGCAGGTAGACCCCCGCCTTCACCATCGTGGCCGAGTGGAGGTAGGCCGACACCGGCGTGGGGGCCGCCATCGCGTTTGGCAGCCAGAAGTGGAACGGGAATTGCGCCGATTTGGTAAACGCCCCCAGCAGCACGAGGATCAGGATGGCGGTGTAGTGCGGGTTGTTCTGTAGTCCCGGCCCGGACAGGATCTGCGCCAGATCGTAGCTGCCTGCTGCGGTTTCGATCAGGATGAACCCCGCCAGCAGCGCCAGCCCGCCCCCGGCGGTGATCAGCATGGCTTGCAGCGCGTTGCGCCGCGCTTGCGGGCTGTCGTGGTTGAAGCCGATCAGCAGGTAGCTGGTGACGCTGGTGAGTTCCCAAAACAGAAACAGCGTGATCAGGTCGCGCGCCATCACCAGCCCCAGCATCGCGATCATGAAGGCGAAGAGGGTGGCAATGAAGCCACGAAAGCGCGGGTGGTTGCCCATGTATCCGGTCGCATAGAGGAAGATCAGGCTGCCGATACCGCTGATCAGCAGCGCGAACAGCAGCGACAGCCCGTCGAGCATGAACGACAGGCGAATCCCTAGCGCGGGCGCCCAGTCGATTCCGAAAGTTGGTATCTGCCCCGAGGTGACGGCGGGCAGGTAGCTGGCCAGCACGGCGCAGATCAGGGCGACCAGCGCCGCTGCGCCGTAGCCGGCGAAGGTTCGTGTCATGGGGCGGCCTTGTGCGCGGGTGATCACATCGGGCTGTTAAAACATGTTCGCCAAACGGGGGGGAAATTGATATTATGGATAAAAGTGATAGCCGTGGGCTATAAGGAGGTGCGATGCCGACATTGCAGCAGTTGCGCTATTTAAGCGCGGTGGCGAAGACGCTGAACTTTAGCCGCGCCGCCGAGATGTGCCATGTGACGCAGCCGACGTTGAGTTTGCAGATCAAGGCGCTGGAGGATCGCTTGGGCACCCGCCTGATCGAGCGGACGCGTGCGCGCGTCTTGCTGACCCCCGCGGGCGCCGAGATTGCCCGCCGCGCGGAGACGATCGCCGCCGAGGTCGAGGATATCCGCGAGATCGCGCGGCGGGACGATATGACCGCCTTGCAGCGCGATCTGCGGTTGGGCGTTGTGCACACGGTGGGGGCCTATGTGTTGTCGGTGGTGATGCCGCAGGTGCGCGCGGCCTACCCCGATACGCGCTTGCAGGTACGCGAGGACAGTGCAGAAATGTTGGTCGAGGGCGTGCTGGAGGGGCGGTATGATGTGCTGATCTTGCCCGAGCCACCGGATCATGCCGATCTGCGCGCCGCCGTGATCGTGGACGAGGCGTTGCTGGCGGTATTACCGCAGGGCCATCGGCTGGCGGGGCAGGATGCGATTAATCCCGCAGCATTGCGCGGCGAGACGGTGTTGACGACGGATTTCGGCCCTGCCGTCAACAGCGCGGTGGCGCGTTTGTGCCATGGCGTCGGGGCGGTGCAGGCTAGCGAATATGATGGCACGACCTTGGACACGCTGCGCCAGATGGTGGCGGCGGGGATGGGGATGTCTTTTCTGCCCGCGCTCTATGTGCGGTCCGAGGTGGCGCGCGAGGAAGCGGTCGTTGCGGTGGCGCTGGCGGGGGCACCTTTGGTGCGCGGGGTGTCGCTGGTTTGGCGCCAGTCGGCGCCGCGCGGCGACAGTTATAGCGCGCTGGCGGCGCTGATGCGCGGGGCGTTGGCCCCGTGGGGTGCGCCGCCGCGCGAGGATGAAGGGGTATGAAGGTGCAGATGAATTGGGATGCCGCAGCGGCGGCGGTGCGGGCGGCGGCAGACTGGGCAGACGATGCCCCCGGCGGTGCTGTTGTGTTGTTCGACACGGACGGGGTGCGCGCCAGCGCCGCGGCGGGGGTTGAGAGCCTTGCGACGCGGGTGCCGTTCGGGGTGGAAAGCGTGGTGCGATACGCCTCGGTCACAAAGCACGTGTTTGCCAGTTTCGTGCTGGCGGAGGCTGATGTGATCGGGCTGGACGACCCGCTGGGGGCGCATTTGCCGGCGCTGGCCCCGTTGACGGCGGCGGTGACGGTGCGGCAGGCGCTAGGGATGACGGGCGGGTTGCCCGACACGCGCGAGGCGCTGACGCTGTTGGGGCTGTCGGTCTTCACCCAGTCATTTGCGCCCGATTTGTTGGCGTTTCATACGGCGCTGCCGGGTTTGAACTATCCGGCGGGGACAGAGGTGCATTATTCGAACGGCGGCTATCGCTTGGTTGAGGAGGCGTTGCGCGGGCATGGGCGGTTGTTTGACGACTACCTGCGTGACCATCTGCGCGGGCCGCATGGGCTGGGGTTTAAGGCCGCCGAGATGTGGACCGACCCTGTGCGCGGCCTCTGCCCCGGATATTGGCACGACGGGCGCGGATGGCAGGTTGGGTTGCAGGGCATGCACCTGTCGGCGGCGGGCAGTTTGACGGGCAGCGCGCGCGATTTGGCCGCGTGGGGCGGCCTGTTGCTGCGCGGCGAGGGGGAATTTGCGGGGCGATTGGCGGCGTTGTCGGCCACGGGCCACCTGCGCGACGGACGTGCGACCGGCTATGGGCTGGGGATGCGCCATCACATGGTGGGCGGGCGCGATTTGGTGGGGCATGGCGGATCGCAGCCGGGGTTTAAAAGCTATATTTTGCTGGATCCGCTGGCAGGGGCGGGGTGCATCGTCGTAGCGAACCGTGATGATGTGAACAGCACGGCCTTGGCCGAACGGGTGATGGCGGCGCTGTATGGGGCAGCGCTGCCTGTGGCGGAAAATGCGATGACGCCGGGCCTTTATGTCGCGCCGACGGGGGCGGATTGGATTGAAGTGAACGCACAGGCGGTGACGCGGCTGGATGACACGATCGCGGTTTACCCCGATGGGGCGGGCGGCGTCGACAGCCGCGCCCCGACATCGCCCCTGCATCTACGGATGGAGGGGGAGGATGTTGTAGGGACTGCCGGTCATGCGCCCGCGCGGTTTCAGCCGGCGCGGCCCGAAGCGGTGCCCGCGACGTTGGATGGGCTGTGGCGGGCAGATCCGTTTGGCGCGATGCTGGAGATTTACCGCGGTGCTGTGGTGATGGGCGCGGGCCCGACCCGCCGCGCGATGCCGTTGCAGTCGCTAGGCGGCGGGCGGTATCTGTTCACGCTGCACGATGGGCCTTGGGTGCGGCGGGTGTGTCTGAACGAGATGGGCGGCGACAGGTTCCAGCTGGCCCTGTCGCGCGCGCGGTCGGTAGAGTATCGCCGTATCAGCGGCAGCTAGGTTATTGGCTGCTGGCGACACAGTCGGTGATATGCTTCAGGGGGAGGAGACCGCGATGACCAAGGCCAACAACTCCGATGTGAAAGCGGCCCGCGTATAGCGGCGCGGGTTTTTGAAGGCGGCCGCCTAGGGGACGGCGAGCGCCGCCTTGGCGTGACCACCGTGCGCGCAGCTCGACGACCCCAAGGAAGACGCGCTGCGGTATATATGCGGTTTGGCTTATCCGCACCTCTACCGCGCTAATAGCCCGACGTTTGGCATGACGGCGGATAACTACCGTTTGCTTGAGGTGCTGTATGATCGCGGGCCGAGGTGATCCGCACGCTGCACGACAGGGGGGCGATGTGTTCGGCACCCTATACGTCGTGGGACGGGCAGCTCACCCCTGATTATTACGCGCATTTGCCGGAAAACAAAGCCCCACGCGGGCGATCCATCCGGCCGGCGGACGAGGACGGCAACTTGGGCTATGGCTCGCATCCGACGGGTCAGCTGGAGGACTTCGTCTGGGATAAAGGCGACGACATCGCCTTTGAGACCGCGCCGTGCGCGATATGCTGGACGAGAACCGCGTGGTGTTAGGGGTGGTGACGCAAGTGCCCGACGGACCGAGCCCACTATACGGGCGCGCAAGGGTGTCATCTTCGGCTAGGGCGGGGTTATCCATAACACCGTTATGCGCAAGAATTACCTGCGGGTGCCGATTATGGGCGGCTGTGCGGTACCCAGCAACCAAGGCGATTTGGTGAAGGTCGCCATCGATCTGGACGCGCAGCTTGGCAACATGAACGAGGCTTGGCTGCAGCAGGAAATTCTGGATGAGGTTTTGTAGTTTGCCAGCGTCCCCCAGCGGCAGTTATTTCTGGGCAGCGACACTATGGTGTTGGTCAATAAATACGGTCAGCGCCGGACGAACGAGAAGATGTTTTGTATCGCACGCACGCGGGTGCATTTGTTGTGGGGCGCCTGGCGCGGGGAATATACCAACCGGTTCATGTACATGGTGTCCGATGACCACGCGCGCCTTTGGCGGGGCCGGTTCCGAAGCCTGATGCATCGCTGCCGTCATATGTGATGCAGGCCGACACGCTGGAGGAGTTGGCCGCGAAGATTGATTCCAAGCTGGAAGGGTTCGACACGCAGTGCGCACTGCTGCGGAAGAGCATGACCGGATGGGCGGCTGGAAGATGCGCGTGATTGGCGGGCGGCGGATCATCTGTATTGGCCGACATATCGAAGGGGGGTATTGTATTCGACGGATGACGCTTGTGGCCGACTGCGCGATGGACGCTGTGATAAAGGTGTGGGACACACGTTGCACGCTGCTTCGCGCCTGCAAGAAGGCCGTTTATGGCATCGCGTTGGCCCATCGATAGCGCTGAACTTGCCAGCTTGGAGGCGAGTGAGGATTATCGGCGTCACGGCACGCTGCTGTATGATATTCACGAAAAGTCGCGCGTGGTAAGTGCCCATTTTGACGGGATGATGAAGCCTGGCAATCTGACGCGAGCCGAATGGTGGGCGTTCATGGAGATTGTCCGCCATGAAGGTAGCCCCCAGTCCAAGATCGCGCGCAGGATAAATAATGGCCGCTCGGCCACGGGCAAGCTGATGGCTCGGCTAGAGGCCAAGGGCCGGATCGTGCGCGAGATGACGCCTGCGCGATGAAGGTTTTCAGCAGTCGCGGCATTGGCGCCGCATACGAGGCGATGGGTCCGGCTGCTGCGCAGCAGTTCAATGAATTGCTGGAGGGGGCTCGAGAGAAGAAGATACTTTGTTGATTACTTTGCTGGCCCGCATCCGCGCGAATGCGGCGCGGCGGGCGACTGATCGCGCTATCGGCCCCCGAACGCGGGCGGCGACAGGTAGTCGGCCGAGACGTAGCCCGTGACATTGGGGGTGGTCGTCAGCGATACTTTGCACCAGCTTTGCCCCAGTTCTGTCACGCAACCGTGGCGGCGTAGGGGTGTCCCGTCGGGCAGCCCCAGAAGGATGTTGTAGCCAAGGCCGGGGCCCGCCCGCAGTTTCAGCAGATCATTCGGCCCCGCACCTTGGACTGTGGTCATGCCCGCCGTGCCGCAGCTGGCAAGGGCGACAAGAGTGATCAGGGCAAAAAGGGGGGCGAAGGGTTTGCGCATGGGGGCCTCGGGCAGAACTTTTAGCTGTCTTACGCCAGCGGGGCGCGAAAATATAGGGGCGGTCATTAGGCGCTGGCGTGCGCTGCTTGCAGCATTGCTCGGCCTTGGGGGCGTCTGCCCTGTTTGTGGGTGCTGCGCGCCGGATGCACCGGCGCGCAGCGGGATCTGTTAACGCAGATCGGCGACGTCTTCGGGCGTGACCGCGTCAGCCGTGTTCGTCCACGCTTGGCGGACGAAAGTGGCAAGGGCGGCGACTTCTTCGTCCGTCAGGCGACCGCCAAAGGCGGGCATCAGGTTTTTCGACGGGCCGCCCTCGGTCGAGGGGGTTTCGGCACCGTTCAGGATCGTCTCGATCAGGCCGCCGGCGACGGGGGCATTCACGATGGACGCGCCGTCGAGCACGGGGAAGATCCGCGCCCCGCCCTGACCATCGACGAAGTGGCAGGCGCCGCAGTTGTCGATATAGAGACGCTCGCCCAAGGACAGATCGACCGCCGCGGTCAGGCGGGCCGTTGTGCTCTCGGGCTCGCCGGGTTTGGCGGCGGCGGTCTGTTCATCCGCAGGTACCGACTTCAGGAAGGCGGCAATCGCGGTCAGATCGTCCGGCGACATGGTCGAGGTCGAGCGTTCGACCACGCCCTTCATCATGCCGCCGACAGCGGCATATTGGTTGCGGCCGGTCGCCAGATATTCGGCGATGTCATCGGCAGACCAGTTGGCGATGCCGTACTGCGCCGTGCCGCCCCCGCGAAGCGAGGGGGCCCACCAGCCGCCCATATCGTTGCCGCCCAAAAAGGTGGGATCGGCAGGGTCGGTGGCTTGTTCGCCCGCGCTGTTGCGCGGGGTGTGGCAGCTGGCGCAGCTGGCCGAGACAATGTCTGCGCCGTGGGCGATCACCTCGGGGGTGGCCGGTGCGGTTTCAGTTTGGGCAATTGCCAGCGTCGGGGCCGCCAGCATGGTCATGGCAAAGAAAGCTGTCTTTTTCATGTGCGTGCGCCTTATGCCTGAACCAGTTGGCCGGGATTGCTCAGGTATTGCTCGACGATGCCCTTGGCTGCCAGATATGCCATGCCGCCGATCATCGAGGTGGGGTTGCTCTGGTGGTTTTGCGGGAAAGCATGGCCACCGACGACGAACACGTTATGGGCATCCCAGCTTTGGGAATACTTGTTCAGTGCCGTTTGTTCGGGGGTTTCGCCCATGACTGCGCCGCCGTGGGTGTGAGTCGAGACGTAGGGACGCAGATCGTAGTGTGCGTCTTCCTTCATGAAGCTTTCGCTGAAGATGTCGGGTTGCAGGTCGTCCTTGAGCGACAGGCAGATGTCGCGCAGGTATTGCTGTAGCTTCTTCTCGTTTTCTTTCCAGTCGAAAGTCACGCGCAGCAGCGGGTTGCCGTAGCGGTCTTTGTAGGTGGGGTCGAGGTCCATGAAATTGCTGCGGTACGACATGCAGGTGGTCGTGATCGAGATTTTCATCGAACGGCCGTACCAATCAGCCATACCCTTTTTCCAGCCAGCGCCCCAGCCGGGGGTGCCCGGTGGCAGAGACGTGCCAATGGGGTTGCCGGTGGCTTGCGAGGAGTGGATTTTGGCGCCGCCGATAAAGCCGTGTTTCACGCCATCGGTAAAGCCCGGGCGGGGCGAGACGTCGTTGAACATGACGCCTGTGGCGCCGGCGGTTGCGAAGGGGTTGAACTGTTTGTCTTTGTAGTACAGCGTCAGGCCGCCGTTCGACAAGAAGCTGTAGTTACGTCCGACCGCGCCCTCGCCGGTTGCGAAGTCGTAGGGTTTGCCGATGCCCGACAGCAGCATCAGGCGCACGTTGTAGAATTGGTAGGCGCACAGCAGAACGATACCGGCAGGTTGGAAGACCTCTTCACCGTTTTCGTTGATGTAGGTCACGCCGCGGGCAGACTTTCCATCAGGGTGCATATCGACGCGGATCACCTCGGCGTTGGTGCGGTAGTCGAAGTTCGACATCCGCTTGAGCGCGTCTAGGATGGTCGTCTGCGGCGAGGCTTTGGAGTAGTTCAGGCAGGGGTATTTCGAGCAGAAGCCGCAGTAGTTACAGGGGCGATCTGCTGGTTGTAGGGGTTCGTCCAAGCCTGCGAAGCGTTGGCCGAAGGGTTCGAGAACGGGTGGTAGCCCTGTTTCGACGCGACATCGCGGAACATGGCGCAGTTCAGCGTGTCGGTCATCGGCGGCAGAGGGAAGGGGTTCGAACGGGGCCCTTCGAAGGGGTCGCCACCGGGCAGGATTTCGCCGCGCAGGTTGCCTGTTTGTCCAGACGCGCCAACAACCTTGTCAAAGAAATCAAGGTGAGGTTCGATTTCTTCCCAGTCGAAGGGGTAGTTGCGGACTTCCATTTCCTCGGACAATTGACCGGGGGCGTAGAATTCGTCTGCGTAGTCTTTCAGCTTGAGGTCGGTTTCCGAGGGGCGGGCGTGGACGCCTGTCCAGTGCAAACCTGCGCCGCCGACGCCGTTACCGGGGCAGAATGATCCCCATTGGCGGGTGGGCAAGGCCGTGTCGCCGTCTTTGTGGCGTACGGTTACAGCGGCCTGTTCGGGACGGGCAAAGATTTTGTAGCGGGTGTCGTAGGCGTATTGGTCCGCGGGTTTGGGGTAGGCGTAATCTTCGCTGTTTTGGTCCCCGCCGCGTTCTAGCGCGCGCACCTTTAGCCCTGCACGGGCAAGTTCCATCGCCATGATCGAGCCAGTCCAGCCGAGACCGACGACGACGGCATCGACTTCGTCATTAATGATAGCCATTTTGTCTCTCCTATCAGGCGCGCATGCCCGTCACCGACACGGGGCCGAGCGGGTATTTGACGTTGTGCTGTCCGACCCATTCGCGGAAGCTGGCGCGGGCGCCGGGGTAGCCGAGCATGATCCATGCCCCCATGCCCTTGTTTCCGCCGTACATCGGGTCGGAGAGGTAGCCGTTGCGGGTTTCCGCAAGCACCTGCGAGAAGAAGAACTTGCCGGTGACGTAATCCTCGCCATAGGGGGTGAAGTCGACTTCGCCCTTGTCCATCGCGGTCAGGAATTCGTCTTTTTGGTCGTCGGTCAGGTCGGCGAAGCCGGTGTTGTAGCGTTCCTGCACGGCCCGTTCGGTCAGATCGAGGCCAATTCGGAAGTATTCCTGCGGCCGGTGGGGCATTTGAAAGCCCATCAGCGGCGAGGGATCGGTCGGGAACGGGCCCTGCATATACCATTCGGCGCCGAGGTCGCCGCCGATTTGCATGTCGATGAAAATGGGAACGTTCGCTTCCAGCGCCCCGGGGCCGACGTCATCGGCGGGGATCAGGCGGTCGCACATCGCGCAGAGGGTGGCAAATTCGGCAGCCGTGAAGAAGCTGGGTGTGTAGGTGGCAAGGTCCGGCGCGGCCGCGTTAAGCACTTGGGCAGCGGACACTTTCTCATAGGGCAGTCCCATAGCGGCTGCGGCGGCGATTGCCGCAGTCCCCATCATAAACCCCCGACGTGAGGTGGATACAATAGACTCTCTTCCTGATATGTGTCGGTTTTATATATCTTTTTGCATGTCAGCCTGAGCGCGCGCCGGTGTTTTGCGCCTTGGTTCGGCGCGTCGGCGGGGGTGTTCAAACAGGCCCGATCCGATGTCCGTGGCTTTCTGCCCACAAGGCAAGCGGCGTTCAGTCTGGCTTACATGCTAATGTTAGCGCCCAAATTTTGGTGAAGGCCAGCCCCGAAATTGCCGCTTTTTCTAAAAAAGCAGGGCCGCGCTGTGGCGCGGCCCTGCTGGATTGGATCGATCTAGGTCGGTTTTTACTGCTGCGGCAGCGCAAAAACGTAAACGGCGTTGCCGATCGTGGTCGAGTCGATCGCCTCGCTGAGGGCACGGTTTTGGTTGGTGCCGTAGGTGCTGCCGCCCCCCGCGATCGCGACGTATTGGGTGCCGTCGATTTCGTAGCTGATGGCTTGGCCGGTAGCGACACTCGCCAGACGGGTCTGCCAGAGCGTCTCGCCGGTTTCTTGGCTGAGCGCGCGCAAGTACCGGTCGGTGCCGCCGTTGAACAGCACGCCGCCAGCCGTCGAGAGGACGGGCGAGTAGTTCGACGCCAGACGTTCGGCCGACCACAGGGTTTTGCCCGTGCTGATGTCGATCGCGTCGATGCGGCCCATGTTTTCAAAGCCCGGTGCAAGCTTGTAGGATGCGCTGGTATTGTACACATCAAGCGCCGAGAATTCCTGATCGACGGCCATGATGTCGACGCAGGCGTTGTTCAGCGGTATGAAGTAGATGCCGCTATCGGGGTTCAGGGCTGCCGACGGCCAGTCGCGTCCGCCGAGGAAGGTCGGGCAGATGTCGTAGTCGGTGTCCAGTTGCGTCAGCACGCTGTCTTCGTTCACCGTGACCAGGCCGGTTTCGTCGATCGAGGCGATCAGGTTCTGGTAGTTGGTGTCGCGTGCCCACAGGAATTCGCCGGTTTCGGCGTCGAACTGCCACATGGTGCCGGTTTTGCAGGGGATGCCCGTCAGCACGCGACGCTCGCCAGTGGTGGCGTTGGGGTTGATGGCCTGAACGCCGTCCATGTCGGCAGCGGGCTGCACGTCGACGTTAGCGACCATCATCTCGAATGTGCATTCCTGGTCCCAGTTGTCGCGGGGCAGGGTTTGGTGGCGCCAGACGATTTCGCCCGTGTCGGGGCGCACGGCAAAGCGGGTATTGGTGCCGTAAAGCGTGCCGCCCGGGGTGCCGCGCTGGGTTTCGGATGCGGGGCCGACGCCGGTCGAGCCGTAGTGCACCAGATTGGTGACGGGGTCATAGGTCAGCTGGCCCCAGACGCCGGTCATCCAGCGCGATTCGAAGTCGTTGCCCCAGGTCTCGTCGCCTTCTTCGCCCGCTTGCGGGATGAAGTAGTTGCGCCACAGTTCTTCGCCGCTGGCCGGGTCGTGACCCGAGACAAAGCAGCCGTAGGGCGAGTATTGGCAGGTCGAGCCGGCGACGATGACGCCGTTTGCGACAATCGGGCCGCTGGTGTTGCTGGTCAGGCCGTCATCGCCCGAGCCGCGCTCGACATCAAAGACGACTTGGCCGGTGGCCATGTCCAGTGCGACAAGGTGGTTGTCCCACGAGGTGAAATAGAGGTTGGTGCCATAGAGGGCGACGCCGCGTTTACGGTCGCCTTGGCCGTTCAGCGAGGCAACGGGCGGCAGTTGGCGGCGGTGTTCCCACATCAGGTCGCCGGTTTTGGCGTCGATGGCCTGGATGACGTCGCCGGGGTTGGCCAGATACATCACGCCGTCGTGGATCATCGGGGTGACCTGCACGGCGCCCGCTTCCATGCCGCGCGCCCAGACCAGCTGCAGCTGGCCGACGTTGTCGGTCGTAATCTGTTCCAGCGGCGAGTGGCGGTAGTTTTCCTGATTCCGGCCGTAGTTGATCCACTCGCCCGCTGGCGGGTTGGCCAGCAGTTCATCGGTGATGGGGGTGACCTGCGCAAAGGCAGGGATCGGGCCGAGCAATAGTACGGCCGCGCTGGTGCGAAGCAGCGTTGTGGGTCGCATTTCAGTCCTCCAATGATGTTTCACCGCGCTGGGGTGGCACCGTCGTGCCGCCCTTGGCTGAGACAAAGTGAAGCTGCGACATAATGACGCCGATGGCAAGGGCCAGAGGTCGAGAAAATGTGATCATGTGCGATTTTTCCGTGACTTGTAGGTTTTGCTGTATTGTCGTGGCCATGACAGGTGAATGTCTTTAGATAGGTGAACATGACAGGGGTGCATGAAGCATGATCGACATCCAGCCGCTGGCCATTTTGCGCGAGATCGACCGGACCGGCAGTTTGACCCTAGCGGCCGAGAAGTTGTTTCTGACCCAATCGGCCGTCAGCCACGCCATGCGGCGGTTCGAGGACCGCTATGGCGTGAAGGTGTGGGAACGCGACGGCCACAAGCTGCGCCTGACTTTGGCGGGGCAATACTTGCTGGGTTTGGCGCAGCGCGTTTTGCCCCAGTTGGAACATGGCGCCATCGTGCTGGAGGATTACGCCCGCGGCCGCCGCGGGGCTATTCGCGTGGGGATGGAGTGTCACCCCTGCCAGGACTGGCTGATGCGCGTGGTTGACCCCTTTCTGGCGGCATGGCCGACGGTTGATCTGGATGTGACGACCGCCTTCCAATTCGGCGGTTTGGCCGCGCTGGCGGGCCATGAGATCGACATTCTGGTGACGCCCGATCCGATCGAGCGGGCGGGTTTGGAATACGAGCCGGTCTTTGACTATGAACTGGTGCTGGCGGTGGCCGAGACCCACCCGTTGGCGCAAAAGACCCACATCGTCCCCGCCGATTTGGCGGGCGAGACGCTGATCACCTACCCTGTCCCGCGCGAGCGGTTGGATATTTACACACGCTTCCTGATCCCCGCCCATGCCGAGCCGCGCCGGCACCGGACGGTCGAGACGACGGATCTAATGCTGCGGCTGGTTGCATCGGGGCGGGCGGTCAGCGCGACGCCGGACTGGTTGCTGCGGGGCGCCAAAGGCGTGCGGGGCGTACGGATTGGGGGCGGAATTGCCAAGTCGATCCATTTGGGCCGCCGCACCGGCGTGGCCGCGCCTTATTTGGAGGGGTTCATTGCTTTGGCAAAGACGGTGGCAATCTGACAGAACATGACACACTGTCATGGTTTGTTAAGAAATATTCATTTTTTTTCATGTTTGTAGTCTGTCATATCGCATAGCAGGGCGGGGTCGGCGCAGTGGTGCCACCTGCAGAAAACAGCAAGCCGGATACGATCTGACGATGAGAGACTTTGTATTTACCCTCGACACCGTGCGGTTCGATGACAGTTATGTCCCTGCCGATGGCACGCGGCTGACAACGAACTTCGCAAATTTGGCCCGTGGTGCGCAGCGCCAGCAGAACTTGCGCAATGTGATGCGGATGATCGACAACCGGTTCAATACGCTGGCGCATTGGGACAACCCTGAAAGCGACCGCTATAGCGTTGCGTTGGACATTGTGACTGTGAACATGGCGGTCGCAGACGAAGCCGAAAGCTTCCCGCTGATCGAGGTGCTGCAGACCACGATTATCGACCACAAGACGGGGCAGCAGCGCGCGGGAATCGTGGGGAACAACTTCTCGTCCTATGTGCGCGACTATGATTTCAGCGTGTTGCTGCGCGCGCATTTGGCCGGCGGCGCCAGCGGCGCGCCCGCGGGGTTTGGCGATCTGCACGGCAACTTGTTCAAAAGTCTGGTGGCGTCCGATGTATTTACCGCGCGTTTTGCGGCCCCGCCGGTGATTTGCATCAGCGTGTCGGAAAGCAAGGCATATCAGCGGACGGCCAATACCCATCCTGTGTTGGGGGCGGAATACAGCACCGAGGGCTGGTCGCTGACCGACCAGTATTTTCAGAAAATGGGGCTGCAAGCGCGGTATTTCATGCCGCCGGGCAGTGTCGCACCCTTTGCGTTTTACTGCGCGGGCGACCTGCTGAACGATTACACCCCCCTGCAGCTGATCGGGACGATTGCCACTATGGAAACGTTTCAAAAAATCTATCGCCCCGAGATTTACAACGCCAATTCCGCCGCAGGTCAGCATTTCAAGCCCAGCCTGAAAAACGAAGATTACGCGCCGACGCGGATCTTCTATGATCGCGAGGAGCGGACGCGGCTGGGGATTGCGCAGGGGCAGTTCACGCAGCAGCATTTCATTGCACCTTACGGTGCTGTTCTGGACCAATGGTCGGCGCAATACGCGCGTTGATCCCACCAAGCAGAGGTCAATTTCGATGACACGTCTTCTACCCACATCCACCGCCGGTAGCTTGCCTAAACCCAGTTGGCTGGCCGAGCCCGAGAAGCTGTGGTCGCCGTGGAAACTGCAGGGCGATGCCCTGATCGAGGGCAAACAGGATGCGCTGCGCGTCGCGCTGCAGGAACAAACCTGCGCGGGGATCGATATCGTCAGCGATGGCGAGCAGACCCGTCAGCATTTCGTGACGACATTTATTGAACATCTGGCAGGCGTCGATTTCAACCAGCGCGAAACGGTGCGGATCCGCAACCGCTATGACGCCAGCGTGCCGACTGTGGTGGGCGCTGTCTCGCGCGAGAAGCCGGTGTTTGTCGAGGATGCAAAGTTTCTGCGCCAGCAGACCAAGGCGCCGATCAAATGGGCGCTGCCCGGCCCGATGACCATGATCGACACGTTGTATGACGCGCATTACAAAAGCCGCGAAAAGCTGGCGTGGGAATTTGCCGCGATCCTGAACCAAGAGGCGCGTGAGCTGGAAGCGGCGGGCGTCGATATCATCCAGTTTGATGAGCCGGCCTATAATGTCTTTTTCGACGAGGTGAACGACTGGGGCATCGCCACGTTGGAGCGGGCGATCGAGGGCCTGAAGTGCCAGACGGCGGTGCATATCTGCTACGGCTACGGCATCAAGGCCAACACCGATTGGAAGAAGACCCTCGGGGATGAGTGGCGGCAGTACGAGAAGATCTTCCCCAAGATCCAGCAATCGAACATCGATATGGTCTCGCTGGAGTGCCAGAATTCGCACGTGCCGATGGATTTGATCGAACTGATCCGTGGCAAGAAGGTGATGGTCGGCGCGATTGATGTGGCCAGCCACACCGTCGAGACCCCCGAGGAAGTGGCCGCAACCCTGCGCAAGGCCCTGCAATTCGTCGACGCAGGCAACCTGTACCCGTGCACCAACTGCGGGATGGCGCCGCTGCCGCGCGCGGTCGCGCGGGGCAAGCTGCAAGCGCTGGCTGCGGGTGCGGCTATTGTACGACAGGAACTGACCGCCTGATTTTTGCGGCAGATTGACGTTTTGGCACGGGCGCGGGGGAAACCTCGCGCCTTTTGCCGTTTTGCGCACACAAAAGCGTGCGTGTTGCGCCAAAGCCCCGGCGCGTGCGGATGCGGCGTTCAGCGGGGTTGACAGTTTGGGCGCGGCGGGAAAGATGGCCCGCAGCAAGTTGGCGTCCGTGCCTGCCCGCCAATTCCCCAAAATATGTGTTAGCAAGCGGTCGCCTGTTGGGGTTTGCCGCTTTTGAAGGCTGGTACCTCAATGATGTATTCATCGAACCGCAGCATGCTGCGCGGCGCGGTCGCGCTTTGCGCGCTGACGGCCCCATTTATTGCAACCCCTGTGTTGGCGCAAACTGCGCCCCAAAACGATGCCGGCCTGACGCTGGGCACCGTGGTCATCACCGGCGATCTGCGCACCGAACAGACTGCATTGGAGGCCCTGACCGGCGTCAGCGCCGTCACCAGCGCGGATCTGGAACGGGGGCAGGCGGCCTCGGTCGCTGATGTGCTGCGCCGCGTGCCAGGTGTTGGCGCGACGATGAGCGGGGATGACGCGTCGGTTGCCGTGAACCTGCGCGGCATGCAGCAGATGGGCCGCGTGGTGGTGACCATCGATGGCGCGCGGCAGGATTTCTGGCGTGTGGGCCATGGGTCGGGGTCGTTCTATCTGGACCCCGATTTGCTGAAGCAGGTCGTCGTGGTGCGGGGGCCGGCCTCGAACACATACGGATCGGGCGGGATTGGCGGCGTGGTCGCGTTCGAGACGCGCGATGCGGGCGATATGCTGGCGGCCGACGAAAGCTGGGCTTTCAGCCAGCGTCTGCGCTATGGAAGCAACGGCGAGGGGTTCTCGACCACGGCGACGGGTGCGGTGCGTCTGGGTGATAATTTCGACGTGATTTCATCGCTGTCCTATCGTAACAGCGACGAATACAAGGACGGCAACGGCGATCTGGTGCGCTGGACTGGCGAGGAAATTCGGGCAGGGTTCGGCAAGGCCACGTGGCGCCCCGCCGAGGGGCACGAGCTGAAGTTCAGCTTTATGCGCCAGATCACCGATGACGTGATTTCGGGCTCCAGCGGGTCGACCTCGGCCACGCTTAGCCGTTATGACACCGAGACTTACACCGATACGGCCAGCCTGTCGTATCATTACGATCCGGCGGAAAATGACCTGATCGACTTTACCATTCGCGGCTATGTCAGCAGCACCGACAATGACCAGAGCCAGATTTGGCCGGCCAGTGCCATCGGGGCAAGCCGTTACTACGATGTCAGCACATCGGGCGTGAACGTGCAGAACGTGTCCCGCTTCGCCGCAGGCGGCTGGGACCAGACGTTGGTGTTCGGCGGCGATTACGCGCGGATCAAGGGCGAGTCGGACGCCGACCACTTTGGCGGCGGCACGCAGGACATCGGCGGTGTTTTCGCACAGTGGCAGGGCCGCCGCGGGGCGTTGGAACTGATCGGCGCGCTGCGCTATGACAGCTACGAATTGCAGGGCGTGACCAAAGCTGCCCCCGGTGCGCCTGCGACAGACGCGACCTTGTCGGGCGATCGCTGGTCGCCGCGCGTTTCGCTGGGCTATGATGTGACCGACAGCGTGCAGCTGTTCGCGACCTATTCCGAGGGCTACCGCTCGCCGCATTTGCAAGAGACGTTCCGCCGCAACGGCGCGCATGGCGCGGGCTACGAGCCGAACCTGTTGCTGCGCCCGGAAGTTGCGAAAAGCTGGGAACTGGGCGCGAACCTCGACTTCGGGCAGGTGTTCACCGGCAGCGATCTGTTGACCGCCAAGGTCACCGCCTTCCGCACCCATGTGGGCGATTACATCGAGACCGCGCGCGCCCCCAGCGGTGCGACGACCTATGCCAACGTCGGCGATGCGACGCTGGAGGGGGTCGAGCTGGAAGGCACCTATGATTTCGGGGCCGGCTATGTCTCGCTGGCGGGGGCGTTTGTTGATGCCACGTTGGACGATACGGGCGCGACGCTGACCAACACGCCGCTGGACAATATGACCGCGCGTGTGGGCCTGCGGGCGATGGATGACCGCCTGCAATACGGGCTGGAATATCAATACCTTGGATCGGTCACGCGCGTTTTGTCGACCGGTTCGACCGAATACCCCAGCGTGGATCTGGTGAACCTGTTCGCCAGCTATGAGGGCGCGAACGACTGGCGCGTCGATTTCGGCGTCGAGAACCTGCTGGACGTCGCCTACACCGACCCGCAGTCGGGCTGGTCGACATCGTCGGATATCGAACAGGGCCGTGGCCGCACCGTGCGCATCGCCTTTACCAAACGCTTGGGCGGCTGATTGCAGGGCGGGGGCGCAGATGATGCGCCCCCTGTGCCATTTTCAATATGAATTGGATGAACGTGATGGGTGAACTTCAGTGCTACGCCACCGTGGCGCGCAGCGATGTGGCGGCGATTATGCCGCAGATCCGCGACCGGCTGGCCAGCTATCAGGCGGTGATCGCAGCCGAGGCGCCCGATAGTGTCCGGATGGAATACCCCTTTGGTTGGCTGGCCCTGCGCTGGGATGCGGCGGGGCTGGTGCTGCAAGGCGGGGCCGAGGCGGCGACAGGGTTGGCGCGGCTGAAAGATCTGATGGCGACGGCGGTGCGGGTTTATGCGCGCCCCAATCCGCCTGCGGTGGTGTGGCAGGGCGACAATGCGGGCGACACGCATTTGGAATCCTTTCGGCTGATGGAGGTTGCGGCCAGCGTGCGCATCACGCCGCATATGCAGCGCGTCCGCCTGCATGGGACGGGGCTGGACCGGTTTGCCGCCTTTGGTGCGATGCATGTGCGTCTGCAACTTCCGACCCCCGAAGTGCCTGCGCCGGTTTGGCCGATTGCGGGGCCCGATGGGTTGCCCCTGTGGCCCGACCCCGAAAATAAGCCCGCCCCCCGCGTCTACACCGTGCGCCAGCTGAACGCCGCCGAAGGCTGGATGGATATCGACCTGCTGCTGCACGATACCGATGGGCCCGGGGCGACGTGGGCGCGGACGGTGCAGGTCGGTGAACATGTCGGCGTCATCGGCCCCGTTGGCCGACCGCTGAAGCCGCAGGCCGACCACTATTTGCTGGGTGCGGACGAAACCGGCCTGCCTGCGATTGCGCGCATGTTGGAAAGCCTGCCCGCCGCTGCGTCCGGCCATGCCTTTGTCGAGGTGGCGCGCGAGGCCGACGTGCAGCCGATTGCTAATCAGACGGGCATCGCGCTGCACTGGATTTACCGCGGCGATGCGCCCGCAGGTGCGGCTTTGGAAGCGGCCATCTTGGCGCAGCCTTTCCCATCGGGCAATGCGTTCGGCTGGTTCGCAGCCGAGGCCGCCCACGCCACTGCGGTGCGTGAATACTGGCGCGGGACGCTGGGCCTTGGGCGCGACCAGACGTTGGTTGCGGCCTATTGGCGGCGCGGCACCAGCGGGCATATGGCGGGGTAAGCCCATGCAAAGGCGTCATTTTCTGGCCGCTGCGGGCGGGGTGTTGTTCGCCCCGCGCGCGGGTTTTGCCGATGTGCTGGACGCAAGCAACCAGCCGGTGCTGCCGCGCGCCACGGGGCGGATCATCAGCCTTGGCCCCGATATCAGCGAGATCATTTTTGCCCTGGGCGCGGGGGGCCGCGTGGTGGCGCGGGATCAATCCTCGACGTTTCCGGCGGCTTTGGCGGATCTGCCGTCGTTAGGGCAGCGGCGCGCGCTATCGCCCGAGGGGGTGATGTCGGTCGCGGCTGATCTGATCATCGCCGCCGAGGATATCGGCCCCGTCGATGTGGTCGAACTGCTGGCGCAGCGGTTCATTCCGTTCGTCACGGTGCCGCGCGACTTTTCGCTAGCGGGGATTTTGCGCAAGGTGCAGATCATCGCGGCGGCGGTTGATCGCGTGACGGCGGGCGAGGCCCTGTCGCGCGAGATTGCCGCCGATTATGCGGCTGCCGAGGCGCTGAGCGCCGGTATCCCGCTGGAGGCGCGCCCGCGCACCGTGTTTTTCCACGGGCTGCTGCGCTTTAGCGCGGCGGGGCGCAACACGGCTGCGGGCGAGATCATGCGCGCGGCGGGGGGCAACAACGTCTTTGCCGACCACGAGGGCTATTTGCAGGCCTCGCCCGAGTTGATCTTGGAGCGCGACCCCGAGGTGGTCATCTTGATGCCCGACGGCCATGGCGGCCCGCTGGCGGCGGATGTATTCGCGATGCCCGCGTTTCAGGCCTCGGCTGCCGCGCGCAATAACGCGTTGGTGGTGCTAGAGGATAACCTGATGATCGGTTTCGGGCCGCGCACGGCGGGGCAAATTCGCCGCTTGGCGCAGGTGCTATACCCCTAGGGCCGCGCGGGCGGTTTGCAGGTCGACCAAAAGCTGCGCCTTCTGGGCCGCGCGCAAGGCCGGATCGGGCTGGCGCAGCAGGGCGGCGGGGTGCCATGTGATCAGCACCGGCCCGCCGTGCAGGCCGGTTTCTGTTGTGCCGCGCCGATTAGTCAGGGGCGCGTCGTTCTGCGTCAGCGCAAAGGCGGCGCTGGCGCCTAAAGCGACCACCAGTTTTGGTTCAACGAAGGCCATTTCCAGCCCTAGCCACCAGCGGCAGTGCTGGATTTCGCCCCGCGTGGGTGACTGGTGCAGGCGCTGCTTGCCGCGCGGGGTGAATTTGAAATGTTTGACCGCGTTCGTCAGCCAGATCTGGTCGCTGGGCAAAGCGGCCTCGGCCATCAGGTCGTGCAGCAGCGTGCCGGCGGGGCCGACGAAGGGCTGGCCGGTCAGATCCTCGCGGTCGCCGGGTTGTTCGCCGACGATCATCAGGGGGGCGGCGGGGTTGCCAAGGCCCCAGACGGTTTGGGTCGCGGCTTCGCACAGGTCGCAGCGGCGGCAGTGCAGCGCGGCGGTGCGCGCCGCATCCAAGGTTTCGGGGATGCTGTCGGGCAGGGCTTGCGCGGCGCGGTAGCGGGTCGAGATAGCGGCGGCCCGCGGTGTGGGCGTTGTGCTGGCAGCCGCGCGCATGCGGGCAACGCGGGCCTCGGCATCTTGCAGCATCGCGGGGATCAGCTGCGTTTCGGGCATGTTTTTCCAATATTTCTTGGGCATTTCGCTGCGCATGGCGGCCAGTTTGACGCGCGCAGGGTTGAAGATATTGGCGAAATAGGTGGCCCACAGCGCCTCGGAGGCGTCGTCGGGCAGGGTCGGGCGCGGCGCGGCGGGCAAGAAGCGCAGCGTGCCATCGGTGAATTCGGCGGTCAGGTGCGGGGTGGCGATGACCCAATCCATATCGGCAAAGCGCTTGGCGAAGAAGCTGCTGGCAGGGCGCAAAATGCGGTGTTCGGGTTCGAACCACGCGGCAAAACGGCGGCGGGGGCCTGCGGGCAGTTCGCGAAACCGCACGAAGGCATGCATTTTGTGGATGTCGCGCCCCACGGATTTTGCCATAAGATTGAGACGGCGGCCCAGCGGGTCGGCCTGCGACAGCGGGTCGCCATCGCCGCCATCGATGCGCCACAGCGCGTGATACAGCAGGGCGAACCTGTCCGCCGCGCTGTGCCACAAGACGGAGCGGGCGAGCTTTAGAAACGCGGGGGTGACGCGCGCCTGATGCGGGCCGGGTGTGTCGGGCAGCGGTGCGGGTGCAAACAGTTCGGGGGCCGCGCTATCTGACCATGCGATGGCAGCGGGCTGAATGCGGTGGCTGATGGCCACACGCGCCGCCGCCCGCCACCCCTCGAACGGGTTGTCGGCAGGCAGGGTAACGGCGTAGGTCACAGCAGGCGCAGTTGTTCGGGCGGCGGGGCGAAGCGGGCGCGCAGATCGCTGCTGTCGAGAAGCGCGCGCGGTGTCCACCCCGGGGCGGTGATGAAGGGCTTGGCCTTTTTCATCAGCGCGCCCATCCGAACCAGATCTTCGTACCGCAGGGCGCGGCTGCGGCGGCTGGCGATGATGCGGTCGACCGTGCGCGTGCCGAAGCCGGGCACCCGCAGCAGCATGTCACGCGGGGCGCGGTTGATATCCAGCGGGAACAGGCCGCGATGCTGCAGGGCCCAGGCCAGTTTGGGGTCGATATCAAGGTCAAGGTGACCCGCCTGCGTGCCGGTGGCGATTTCGTCGGCGCTGAAGCCATAGAAGCGCAGCAGCCAGTCGGCCTGATACAGCCGGTGCTCGCGCAGCAGCGGCGGCTGGATCAGCGGCAGCGCGGCCGAGGCGTCGGGGATGGGTGAGAAGGCGGAATAGTAAACCCGCCGCAGTTTGTAGCCGGTATAAAGCCGCGTCGCGCTTTTGAGGATGGTCACATCGTCGGTTGCGTCGGCGCCGATGATCATTTGCGTGCTTTGGCCAGCGGGGGCGAAGCGGGGCGGACGTTTGCCGGTGTGGGATTTATCGGTCGCGGCCTCGCCCTCTAGCCGGACTTGGGCCATGGCGGCGCGGATCGTCTCGGGGCGTTTTTCGGGGGCGAACTTGCGCACGCTGGCGTCTTGCGGCAGCTCGACATTGATCGACAGGCGGTCGGCGTAAAGGCCCGCCTCGCGGATCAGGTCGGGGGCGGCGTCGGGGATGGTTTTCAGGTGGATGTAGCCTTTGAAGCCGTGGTCTTGCCGCAGCGTCCGTGCGATCCGCGCCATGTCGGCCATCGTCTGGTCGGGCGAGCGGATGATCCCCGAGGAGAGGAATAGCCCCTCGATATAGTTACGGCGGTAGAATTCCAGCGTCAGCGTGACCACTTCCTCGACGCTGAAACGCGCCCGTTCGACGTTCGAGGAGACGCGGTTGATGCAATAGGCGCAATCGAAAATGCAGAAATTCGTCATCAGAATTTTGAGCAGGCTGATGCAGCGTCCGTCGGGCGTATATGCGTGGCAGATGCCGCTGCCGCCCGATGATCCGACGCCACCTTGGCGCGCGTCGCGTTTTTCGCCCCCGCTGGATGCGCAGGAGGCGTCGTATTTGGCGGCATCGGAAAGAATCGCCAGTTTGTCTTGCAGCGTCATTCTGGTCATGGTGTGATCATTATATGTTCACACTTTGTTCGTCAATCGGCTGATAGGATGGCGCGGGCCGCCGGTGGGGCGGCCCGCTGGGGTGTTAGCGCGTCACGCTGGCGGGCAGGTGTTCCAGCAGGTAGGCGGCGCCGTCTTTCACAACGACGGCGGCATCGACGGGCATGTCGTGTTCAATGACAAACCATTTTGCACCAGCAGCCTCGGCGGCGGGCAGGATGGTATCAAAATCGAGCGTGCCGGTGCCGATGATGGCAAAGCCGCGCTCGGCCTCGCCCTCGCCTTCGGGGTAGTTGTCCTTGGCGTGGATGGCGAACAGGCGGCCATCGAAACGGCCAAGGAATTCGGCCGGATCAAAACCGGCGCGCGCCACCCATGCGACGTCGATTTCGGCGTGCAGGCCATCGCCCGCGGCGTCGAACAGAATTTCGAGGCCGGTTTTACCGTCGTACTCGTCCAGCTCGAACGCGTGGTTGTGGTAGGCCAGTTGCATGTCTTGCGCGGCGACCGATGCGGCGATTTCGCCCAGTTCGGTGCCCAGTTCGGCCCAGCCTGCGGCGTCGGTTGGGCGCTGGTCTTCGGCCAGATAGGGCACGGTCAGCACGTCGTTGTCGATGGCTTTGTTAAAGGCAATGACAGCATCGAGGTTGTCGCGCAGGTCGGCCAGTTGGGCGTGGGTCGACATGGCGATGATGCCGTGCTTGTCAAGCAGCGCCTTCAGTTCATCCGCACTGACGCCTTGGAAGCCGACGGTTTCTACAGCGGTGACGCCTGCAGCGGCGACGGCGGCCAGTTGTTCGTCGAGGGTGCCGAAATTGCGCATGGTGAACATTTGCGCCGCAATGGGCAGATCCCCAACCGTGCGGTCTTGTGCGACGACGGGCAGGGCGATGGTGGTGGACAGCGCCGCGATGGCGATGGGCTTTATGTACTTCATATCATGTCCTCGGCGGTTTCAGGGGGTTGGTTGGTGGTGTGCGATCAGGTTGCCCAGGCGCGTTGGCCCGGCTCCAGCGGGATGTCCTCGTACATGCCGGGGACAGCGACGTATTCCAGCGCCTCGGTCGCGCCGGCTTCGGATGTGAAGAAACCGAACAATGTCAACTGCTTCATCATCGTGTAGTAGTGCGGTTTGCTGGTGGTGCTGCCTTTGGATACGACCTCGAGGTCGTCGACGATCGCGCGGCGCTGCGGGTCGGACAGGCGCACGAAGGTGCCGCCGTAGCGCTGGTTCGCCGTCCGGTCGAGCGCGGCGATACCGTTGCGGAAGATCGACCGTTCGGCCCCCGTGTAGCAATCGGCCACATAGACGGCCATGAAAGCGCCGACCTGCGCGTCAATCGCGCCGGGGGTGTCGGTGCGGGGGATGATCACCTCGGCCAGATGGTCGAGGGTGTTGATCTCGGCCGCGTCCAACGTGAAGGGGGCGACCTCGGCGCGGTATTGCGCGGGTTCTGCGCTGGCGCGGCCCCCGATCAGGGCCATGCCGGTGGTTGCGGCGATCATTTGCAAAAGCGAGCGGCGATCCATCACAGGTTCCCTTTCTTCAGTTCTTCGACAGCGAAATCGGCAGCGCGGGCCGTCAACGCCATGTAGGTCAGCGACGGGTTGACGCACGAGGCCGAGGTCATGCACGCGCCGTCGGTGACAAAAACGTTCGGTGCATCCCAGACCTGATTGTTGCCGTTCAGCACGGATGTTGCGGGGTCGCGGCCCATGCGGGCGGTGCCCATTTCGTGGATGCCCATGCCGGGGGCGTAGGGGGTCTCGTAGCCCTCGACATTTTTGACGCCGGCCGCTTCAAGCATCTCGATTGCGTCTTGCTTCATGTCTTTGCGCATTTCGAATTCGTTGTCGCGCATCGAGACGTCGAACGATAGCACCGGCAGGCCCCACTTGTCGGTAACCCCTTTGTTCAACGAGATTTTGTTGTCGTGGTAGGGCAGGATTTCACCGAAGGCGAGCATGTTGATGCCCCATTCGCCGGGGGTGGTCAGGGCATTTTTCAGATCTTCACCGACGCCCAATTCTTCGGCTGCGCGCGACCAGCCGCCACGGCTGGCCGAGCCTTGGTAGCCGAAGCCGCGCAGGTAGTTGCGCGGGTCGTCGCCCGGCACGTTGCGGAAGCGCGGGACATAGAACCCCGCAGGGCGGCGACCGTAATAATACATGTCCTCGAACCCTTCGACACTGCCGCGCGCGCCGACGCGGAAGTGGTGGTCCATGACGTTATGGCCCAACTCGCCCGAGCTGCTGCCAAGGCCGCCTTCCCACACATCGGTGGCCGAGTTCATCAAGATCCAGGTCGAGTTGAAGGTGGACGCGTTAAGGAAGACGATGTTGGCGGTGTATTCGTAGGTGAGACCCGTTTCGGCGTCGATCACCTCGACCCCTTTGACGCGCTTGTTGTCCTTGTCGTAGATCAGCTCGCGCACGATCGAGAAGGGGCGCAGTGTCAGGTTGCCGGTCGCCACAGCCGCAGGCAGCGTGGCCGATTGGGTGCTGAAATACGCACCATAGGGGCAGCCCAGCACGCATTTGTTGCGGTATTGACAGGATGAGCGGTTCTGTTCCGGGCGCGGCTCGGTGATATTAGCGGTGCGCGCGTTGATCAGGTAGCGTTTGCCGCCGTAAGCCTGCTGTAGGCGGGCGGCCACGTCTTTTTCGACCACGTTCAAGGGGATAGGCGGCAGGAATTCACCGTCGGGCAGCACATCCAGCCCGTCGCGGTTCCCCGAAATGCCGGCGAAGCGTTCGACGTAGTCATACCATGGCGCCACATCTTCGTAGCGGATGGGCCAGTCGACGGCGATGCCTTCGCGGGCGTTCGCTTCGAAGTCCATCGCACTGTGGCGGTAGGTTTGGCGGCCCCACATCAGCGAGCGGCCACCCACATGGTAACCGCGGAACCAGTCGAAGCGCTTTTCCTCGACATAGGGGTTTTCTTGTTCGTTCGCCCACATGCCATAGGTCGATTCCGACAGCGGGTAGTCGCGGCGCAGCACCGGGAACTCGTCTTTCATCGCGTTCGTCGGGCGGCCGCGGTGGGGGTAGTCCCATGCCTCTTTTTGGGCGTTCACATAGTCTTTGACGTGTTCGATATTGCGGCCACGTTCCAGCAGCAGGACTTTCAGCCCTTTTTCGGTCAATTCCTTGGCGGCCCAGCCGCCGCTGATTCCCGACCCGACGACAATTGCGTCGTAGTGCATATCTGCCATATTCGCTTCCTTTCGGGTTGCTTTCAGATCTATGGGCAAAGCCGCTGCGTTCACTGCGCGCGGGGCGGCAGCGGGCTGGCATTGCGGTTCTATCGCGACGCGGCCGCAGGGGGCGGCAGTGTCAGGTGGTATGGTGCGTCTGGCGATCAGGCGCACGATGTTGACCACAACCATAGGTTGTTTTGTTGAATGGAGTTTTGGGTATGCGTGACCGGAGTGCCGCCGCAGTGCGGGGCAGGGAATAAGCGGTTCGCGCTAGATCAACCTGTCACTGGGACAAGCAGTTTTGTCCTTTTTGCATGATTTCCTCCTCCGGCCGCCTCCTCCAAGGCGGTGTAACCTGATGTTACCGGTTACATGGAATCTTTAGCACGAATCATTCATGTGACAAAACAAAAAATGCACAAATATTACAACTTGGGGTGGAATTGCGCGGAGGGCCGCGCAAGACCGTAGCGCCTGTTAGACGAGTGGTTGCCAGCGGGCGTCGTTTTGGGCCGAAGCAAGGGCCGAGGTGATGAAGCGCATCCCCTCGACCCCGTCGGCAAGGGTGGGCAGGGGGCGGTCGGCACCGGTACGGATGACGGCGGCGAAGTCGTCATAGAGGGTCGCGAACGCCTCGAGGTAGCCTTCGGGGTGGCCCGAGGGGATGCGCCCCATGCCATTGCTGCCTGCGCCGTTGCGGGTGATGATCTGGCGCGCCTCGCCAAAGCGGGTAAAGGTCAGCTCGTTCGGTTGCGTGTGTTGCCAGTCGAGGGACGCTTTGTCGCCGAAGACGCGCAGGCGGATGCTGTTTTCATTGCCGACGGCGACTTGGCTGGCCCAGAGCATTCCCTTGGCGCCGCCTTGGAAGCGCAGCATGATATGGGCGTTGTCATCGACGCGGCGGCCCGGGACAAAGCTGTCGAGGTCGGCACTGAGGCTGTGCAGCTGCAAGCCGCTGACAAAGCGGGCGAGGTTGTAGGCATGGGTGCCGATGTCGGCGATGGCCCCGCCGCCGCCGGATTTGGCGGGGTCGGCGCGCCACGCGGTGCCGGCCTGTTCGTCGGGGGTTTCAACCGTCAGCCAGTCTTGCGCGTATTCCACCTGCACCATGCGGATCGTGCCGAGGTCACCGCGCGCGACCATGTCACGCGCAAGCCGCACCAGCGGGTAGCCGGTATAGGTATGGGTCAGCAAAAAGCGCGCGCCGTTGGCGGGGGTGACGGCGGCCAGTTCCTCGGCCTCGGCCAGCGATCCGGCAAGGGGTTTGTCGCAAATCACGTGGATGCCGGCCTGCAAAAAGGCGCGGGCGGGGGCGACGTGCATGTGGTTGGGGGTGACGATGGCCACGACCTCGACCCCGTCGGGGCGGGTGGATTCGGCGCGGGCCATTTCGGTGAAGTCGCTGTAGATACGGTCATCGGCAAGACCGAGGGCACGGCCGCTGGACTGCGCCACATCGGGGCGCGAGGAGAGCGCGCCTGCGACCAGTTCATAATTGCCATCAAGGCGCGCGGCGATGCGGTGCACATAGCCCATGAAGGCACCTGTGCCGCCGCCGATCATGCCAAGGCGAAGTGGGCGATTTGTGGTCATGGTTTAGGCCCCAAGTCCCAGCATTTTTCGGTTCATCTGCGCATCGACGCCGGTATTGGCAAAGTCGTCAAAGGCACGTTCGGTGACGCGGATAATGTGGTCGCGGATAAAAGCGGCCCCTTCGCGCGCGCCGTCTTCGGGGTGTTTGATGACGCATTCCCATTCCAGCACAGCCCAGCCGGCATAGTCATATTGCGCCAGTTTTGCGAAGATCGACTTGAAATCGACCTGTCCGTCGCCAAGGCTGCGGAAGCGGCCGGCGCGGTCGGCCCACGACTGGTAGCCGCCATAGACGCCTTGGCGGCCGGTGGGGTTAAACTCGGCATCCTTGACGTGGAACATGCGGATGCGGTCGTGGTAGAAGTCGATGAATTGCAGGTAATCCAGCTGTTGCAGCACGAAGTGGCTGGGGTCATACAGCAGGTTTGCGCGGGCGTGGTTGCCGGTGCGCTGCAGGAACATCTCGTAGCTGACGCCGTCATGCAAGTCTTCGCCCGCGTGGGTTTCGTAGCACAGATCGACGCCGGCGTCTTCGTAGGCGTTCAGGATGGGCAGCCAGCGGGCGGCGAGTTCGTCAAAGGCCGCTTCGACCAGACCTGCGGGGCGCTGCGGCCACGGGTAGATATAGGGCCACGCCAGCGCGCCCGAGAAGGTGGCGCTGGCGTTCAGGCCCAGATTGGACGAGGCCTTTGCCGCCAGCTTTAGCTGATCGACGGCCCAAGCGGTGCGATCGGTGGGTTTGCCGCGCAGTTCGGGCGGGGCGAAGCCGTCAAACGCCAGGTCATAGGCGGGGTGGACGGCGACAAGCTGGCCTTGGATATGCGTCGAGAGTTCCGAGATTTCGAGGCCATGGGTGGCGATTTTGCCCTTAAGCTCGTCCGCGTAGGTTTGAGATTGCGCGGCAAGGTGCAGATCCATCAGGGCCGGAACCGTTGTAGGTATTTGGATGGCCTTGTAGCCAAGGTCTGCGGCCCAGGCGCAGATGCCGTCCAGCGTGTCGAAAGGGGCGGAATCGCCGACGAATTGGGCCAGAAACAGGCCGGGGCCTTTGAGGGTTTTCATCTTACGTCTCCTGCGGGGCTGGGGCGACGGAATCGCGCACGATCAGCTTGGTTTCGAATTCCAGCACCTGCTGGTGGGCATCGCCGTGCAGCAGGTCGACCAGCAGCCGCATTGCGGCGCGGCCCATTTCAAGGCGGGGTTGCTGGACGGTGGTCAGGGCGGGTTCAAACGCTTCGGCGATGATGATGTCGTCGAACCCGACGACCGAAATATCTTGCGGCACGCGGTGGCCAGCGCTGCGTAGCTGGCTGATCGCGCCGATGGCCATTTGGTCGCTGGCAGCCAAAATGGCGGTGAAGGGCAGGCCGGTATCCAGCAAGGCCTGCGCCGCGCGGCGGCCCGCACTAATGCTGAAATCGCCCCAGACCGTTAGCCGCGGATCGACCGGCAAGCCTGCGGCTTGCAACCCCTGCACATAGCCCTGATGGCGGTTGATGGCGAGGTATTCCCCCTCGACCCCGCCGATATGGGCGATGGCGCGGTGGCCCTGTGCGGCCAGATAGGCGACGGCATTTTGCGCGGCGGCGGCGTTGTCGATGCGCACGGTGGGCAGATCGACGCCGGGGATTGCCTCGGATGCGACGACCATGGGGGGGGTGGGGCCGGGACGGTCGGCCAGATCGGCGGGCAGTTTGCGCACCATCATGATCAGCCCGTCGGCTTGTCGTTGGCGCACCATGTCGATGTAGGTGGTGATGCGGGCCTCGTCGTTGCGGGCGTCGGCCATCAGCACCTTGTAGCCGGTCTCGCTGGCGACTTCCTCGATGCCTTTGTAGATTTCAAGGTAGAACGGGTTCGAGATGTCGCGCACCAGCAAGATGATGGTTTGCGTCGATTGTTGCCGGAACGACCGCGCCCCTGCATTCGCCACAAAGCCCAGCTGCGCCACCACGCCCAGCACGTGGTCGAGGGTTTCGCGGTTCAGCTTCTCTGGTTGGGCCAGCGCCCGCGAGACGGTGGCGGTGGAGACACCTGCATGGCGGGCGACATCGCGGATCGTGACGGGCTTCATTCGGGGTTACACACGCAGTTGTTTTTGGCGACCATAGAGGAGCATCATCCCCAGCAAGGTGATGCCGAAAACCAATTGGCGCGCCCAGAAATCCATGTTCAGCGTGATGAGGACGCTTTGCAACAGGGTCAGCGCGACTGCCCCTGCGACAGTGCCCCAATAGCCGCCAATTCCGCCCGCCAGCGACGTGCCGCCAATGACTACTGCTATGACAGAAGGCAGAACGTATTGGTCGCCGACGCTGATGAACGAACTGCCGGTATAGCCAATGACCAGCAACCCCGTCAGCCCCGCGAACAACCCAGAAAGGCCGTAAAGCAGCACCCGAACGCGGTTCACCGGAATACCGACCAGCCGCGCGGCGCGCTCATTCGCGCCCATGGCATAGACGGCGTGTCCGAACGCGGTGCGCCGCAGCAAGAACCACATCAGCAGCGCGATAGCCACCCAGACAAACAGTACGCCGGGAATGCCGAAGGCCAGCGGGCGGTTGATGAAGTTGGCAAGCGCCGGCGCCGCGCGCCCCGATGGCACGCCTTGCGAATAGACAACCAGCGCGCCTTGCAGCACCGCCGTCATGCCCAGCGTCATCACCAGCGGCGGGATGCGCAAGAACGTCACCCCTAGCCCGTTGACCAGCCCCACGATGAACGGCACGCCAAGGGCCATGACCAGCGCCATGCCGATGCCGCTGTTTGCGCCATTCATGGCATTTCCCGCCAGCACTGCGCCCAGTGATATCATCGCCCCGACGCTGAGGTCGATACCCTCGCGCCCGCCAAGGATGACAAGGTTTTGCCCCGCCGCGACGACGCCCAAGATGGCGGCGACCGTTAGCAGGCGGACGATTTGGCCGCCTTGGGCGAAGCCGGGCGAGATCGCCTCGCCCGCAGCCAGCAGCGCCAGCGAGGCAAGGATGGCCAACGTCAGCGGGTCAAGCAGCAGCGTGCGCAGGCGGTTTTGTGTGGTGTTTTCCATAATCATGCCTCCCTTAGCGCCGCGTGACCAGAACGCCGCCAGCCAGTGCCAGCAAGACGATCAGGCCTTGAACCAAGGTTTGATATTCGAATGGCAGGCCTGCGAAGAAGATGACGTTGCCGATCATCCCCAGCACGAACGCCCCAAGGATCGAGCCAATGGCGCTGCCAAAGCCGCCTGCCAGCGCCGTGCCGCCCAGAACAACCGCCGAGATTGACGAGAGCGCGAGCGTTTGCCCCAGCAGCGGGTCACCCGAGGCGGTCTCGCCCGTCAGGCACAGCGCGGCCAGCGCCGCGAAAAGGCCAGCCAGCACATAAGACCCGATGCGGATCCGGTCGAGTGGAAGCCCCGATTGGAAGGCACCTGTCCGGTTGCCGCCTGCCGCGATGATATGGGCATGAGCCACCGTGCGGCCGAAAATCAGCGCGAATGCGACGGCTGCGATCAGCACCCAGACGATGGTCGGCACGCCCAGCACCAGCCCGCCGTAGGTGCGCCAGTAATTGGTCGGCACCGCCAGGCCTGCACGCGGCAACACCCAAATCGCCAGCGCGGCGAACAAAATCCCAGTGGCAAATGTGGTCACGATGGGTTGCAGGCGCATCTTTGCAATCAGCAGTCCGTTCACCAGCCCGCAAGCAAGCCCGACCAAAACGCCCGCGCCAATGCCCAGCAGGATTGCGCCGTTCGTGCCCCCCAGCGCCGCAATAACGCTGACCGTCACCACGTTCGACAAGGCCACCGTGCTGCCGACCGACAGGTCGATATCACCCGCCAAGATGACATAAGTTTGGCCGATCGCGACGAGCACAAGCGGCAAAAAAGTCGACAGGTTCGACCGCATTGCCCGCACCGATGTAAAGTTCGGCTGCAAGATGATGTTGACGATCACCAGCAGCGCCAGCACCACCAGCGTGATCATCCACGGATTTTTGCGGAATTGGCTCAGCAGGGTCATGTTGCGTCTCCGAAGGCGGCGCGCGCGAGGTTCACGGCATTGATGTCGCCGCCGGTGAGTTCGGCGGAAATCTGGCCACCGTTAAAGACCAGCACACGGTCGGCATAGTCGAGGATCTCGGCATCTTCCGAGGAATAGAACAAGATCGTGGCCCCGGCGTCGGCCTGCGCGCGCATTAGGGCGAACAGGTCGGCCTTGGCACCAAGGTCGATGCCTTTGGTGGGGTCGTCCAGCAGCAGCACGTCGGGGCTGGTCGCCAGCCAACGTGCGATGAAGATTTTTTGCTGATTGCCGCCCGACAGCGTTCCGATGGCGGCATCCGGCCCCGCGTATTTGGTGCGAAGGCTGGCTGCCGCCTCGGCCATGCGGGGGCGCAACTGGCGCGGGCTGATCAAAGTTTTCCGTTCGCGCACCGTTGTGGCCGCGACCAGATTCTCAAAGATCGATCGACCTGCAAAAGCCGCATCGCGCCCGCGATCCCCCGAAATATAAGCAAATCCGGCGTGGACGGCATGAGCGGGGGTGCGCACGGGCAGGGTTTTCCCCTTGTGTTCAATGCTGCCCGCTGTGAAGGGCAGCGCCCCGAACAGCCCCTGCAGCAAAGCCGATTGGCCTTGGCCCTGCAGGCCCGCAAGGCCCAGAATTTCGCCCCGATGCGCGCTGAAATTGACGCCGCGCAGGCGGGCGTTCGTGCCATTCGTAACCGTCAGCGTCACGGTATCGTAGCTGCGCGGCGCGCGCGGGGGCGGGGCAGCAACCTCGCCTACCATGTGATGGACGACCTCGTCGCGGGTGGTGTCGGCGGTGGCGGTGGCGGCGACCGTTTTGCCGTTGCGCATGACGGTGATGTGGTCACACACCGCAAAGACCTCGTCCAGCCGGTGCGAAATCATAATGGTCGAGACACCCTGCGCCTTGCGGTCTTGCAGGATTTGGAAGAACCGCGCCGCTTGGCGACCATCGAGGGCGGCTGTCGCCTCGTCCATGATCATCAGGCGGGGGCTTTTCGCAAAAACTTTCAGGATTTCAACGATCTGGCGTTGATCGGGGGGCAGATCGCCCACGGTTGCATCGGGCGTCAGCCCATCACCGGCAACGCCGTCAAACAGCGCGATCAGCGCGGCGGTTTGGGTGCGCAGGGCCTTGCGGTCGACAAAACCGCCCTTGCGCGGCTCGTGGCCCAGATAGACGTTTTCGGCGACGCTGCGCTGGGGGATGAGGCTCAGTTCTTGATAAAACAGCGCTATGCCGCGGTCTTCGGCGTCACGCGGGCCGGCAATTTTGGTGTCTTGGCCGTCCAGTTGCAACACGCCGCCATCGGACAGGACAGTGCCCGCGATGGATTTGCATAGCGTGCTTTTACCGCAGCCATTGGCGCCCATCAGTGCGTGGATCTGCCCAACCGCGACCGAGAGGCTGCCGTCGGTCAGCGCCCGCACGGCGCCAAAGGATTTCGTCAGGGATTTCGCCTCGATCAGGGGGGGCGCATTCGAAGGGGTCATGCTGGCTCCGCGCGGAAAATCGCGTGCTGAAAATCGTATGCAGGGCCGTGCCCGAACGGGCAGGCCGATTTATGGTGCGGCTCGCACAAGGCAAGCCGCACCATCCCGGGAGGGACGCTTATTGGAAGAAGGCGGCCGCGTCGTCGGGCGAGACGACATCGGTCACCGACCAGTAACCCGGCTTGCCTTCGGCAGCGGTCAGGTTTTCGGCGAGGTTGTCGTTATCTACGAACGGAATGGGAATGTAGATCGCATTGCCGTTCGGGCCGGTGAAAACGTCTTCCTTAAATTCTTTACCCTGCAGGCGCAGCACCGCCACGTTTAGCGCGCTGGCCATCACGCCCGGCGGGTTCACCGAAGCGCCCGATGTCAGGTTCAGCTCTGACCAGCGCTCCATGAAGTCCTTACGGATTTCACCGGTGGCAGCGATGTCGGTGGTGCGGCCAGCGGCCTCGATTGCGCGCCATGCGCCGTCGGCCATGCCGTCTTGCACCCAAACGCCATCGATATCGGGATAAGTGGCCAACAGGTTTTGCATGACTTGTTGGCCCTGCGCCTGATCCCAGCTGGCGTTTGCTTGGTTCAGGATTTTGATGCCGGGATAATTGGCGAACACTTCGGTATAGCCAGCGACGCGGGCTTCATTCGCGGGGTTGCCGGCGATGCCGTTGATGGCGACGATATTGCCTTCGCCGTTCAGCGTGGTGGCCAGCCATTCAGCCGACTTCGCAGCCCAGTCTTTTTGGTCGATGCCGACATAGATGGCGTCGGGCGATGTCACCTCGGCGTCGGTCGCGATAATTAGAATTCCCGCTTCGGCGGCCTGCGCAAAGACAGGGTCGAAGGCTGTCGGGCTTTGCGGGTTGATGAGGATCGCATCAACGCCTTGGTTCATGAAATTGCGGATGTGGCCGATCTGGCCTTGCACATCTACGTTGCCACTTTGAACGACGACGTTCACCGTGACGCCGTGCTCCTCCCAGGCAGCGGCGGCGGCTTGGGCTTCCTCGATCATCTGGGTGCGCCATTCGCTACCCACGAAGCCGTTCGAAAGCCCGATGGTGAAAGTATCTTGCGCATAGGCGGCAGACGACAGCGCGATGACCGACGCAGCGGCCAGCGTTAGGTGTTTCATCATGATCTCCTCCTCTGCCCGAGCGGTGATGTGCCGCGGGGGTAGAGAAGTTGTGCAACCGGTTACATTGATGTGTCAACGGTTATTTTGGCCTTAGCTCGACGCTGTGAAAAGCACGGGTTAAATCAAAGACTTCGGCGTGGTCGTTTCACCGCGTGGGCGCGGGGCCTGTGCTACCGCGTTCGGCCAGCGTGCTTTCCAGCGTCACAACGGACGGGATTTTGGCGCCCGACAGCTGCGCCAACAGCAGGCGGGCGGCTTCGTTTCCCATCGCGCGGGCAGGCTGAATCAAGCTGGAGAGCGGAGGTGCCAGATGGGCCCCCACCGTCGCCCCGTCGAACCCCAGAACCGAGACGTCGCCCGGCACCTGCACGCCCGCACGCGTCACGTACCCCATAAATGCGATCGCCGCGTCGTCCGAACTGGCGATGATGGCGGTGGGCCGCTGTGCGGGGGGGATGCGCAGGTAGCTTTCGGCCGTGGCGGCGCCCGCTTGCAAGCCGAACTGGAAACTGTCGCCGCTTTCGATGCGCTGCACCGCGGCGGGCGGCAATCCGGCGGCGGCGATGGCGGCTTGCACGCCGCCGAAACGCTCGTGCTCGTGATAGTTGTCGGGCGGCGCCGCGATATACAGAAAGCTGCGGTGCCCCAAGGCCAGCAGGCGCGCCGTGGCATCGCGCATCGCGGTGCGGTCGTTGGTCACAACGCTGGGCACCCCTTGCCCCGACACGTCCTGCAAGATTCCGACCAGTGGCAACCCCGCCCCGACCAAACTGCGCGCCCCCTGTTGCGGCAGATACGAGGCCAGCGTCATGGACCCCGCAATCGTGCCGCCGTAGGCCAGATCCAGAATATGCCGCTCGACCGCCTCGCTGCGGTCAAGGTTGGCAATCATCAGGTTGAACCCTTCGGCGGCCAGCGTGGCGGCCACACCTTCCAGCACGCCCGGAATGATTTGCGACGCCCCGCTGAAGAAGGGGCCGGGCAGCACGATCATCATCAGTCGCGCACTGCCCTTGCGCAGATTACGCGCGACCGCATTCGGGGTGTAGCCCAACTGCGCCGCCGCCGCGATAATCCGGTCGCGCGTCTTTTGCGAGACCCTGTCGGGGTTGGCCAAAGCGCGGCTGACGGTCGAAATCGCGACGCCGGCGCGTTCGGCGACATCGCGCATCAGCGCGGTTCCGGCACCTGCATCTGGCCCGTTCCCCGAATAGGTGTCCCCCTTGACGCGCTCTTGTTCCATTAGCTGCGATTTGCCCACTTTTTGGGCGCGACCCACGCGCGCCATCCGCGAAATACCCTAAACCAACCTGTGCTGATTAATGAATGATTGCACAGCTGGCAAACGTTTGCATAGCGTTGGCAAACGTTTGCCAAGAACGATTCCCACTTTTGGGACAATTTAATGCGTGAAAGGCCCGCTATGGACAGGCTGAGCTTCGGTGTCGATCTGATCACCTTCTTCCACCCCGCATTTTGGGGCGTCGGGGACCATGACGAGATCGTCGAATTGGCCCGAACCGACGGCCTCGCGTTCTGGACGCGGCTGCTGGATGCGGTGCAGGCGGCGGGGGTGACTGGGATCGAGCTGACCTTCGCGCCGTTGTCGTGGGAAGATGCGGTCGCGGCGTTCGGCTCGCAGCAGGCTTTTGCGGCAGCGCTGACGGCGCGGGGGCTATGTATCTGCAGCGGCTTTTTCGCCGAAATGGAACCCGCGGGCGATGTGACCGACCCCGCTACCGAGGCGCGCCTGACCACCCGCGCGCTGGCCTATGCCGATTTTCTGGCGGCCTGCGGGGCCTCGATCATGGTAGTCGGTCTGCCGCTGCGGGCCAGCCCGTCCGCACGGCCCGCGCAATTCTTTGACCTGACTGCGGCCGAGAAAATCGCGGGGCTGATGAACCGCTTGGGGGCGGCGGTTGCCACACGTGGGGTGCGCCTTGCCCTGCATACCGAAGCGCATTCGCTGTTCGCCGCCCCGCGCGACGTCGACCTGGTGATGCTGTTGACCGACCCCGCCTATGTTCATCTGTGCCCCGACACCGCCCATATCGTGCTGGCGGGTGGCGATCCGGTCCAGCTGGTCGACCGCCACCACGACCGGATGATCATCGCCCACTGGAAAGACGCTAAGGGCCCGATGCCGCCGCAAGCGGTGATCGACGGCGGCATCCACGAGGCACACCGCCCGTGGTTCTGCCCGCTGGGCACGGGGCGCGTTGACTGGCCTGCTTGGGCGCGCCTGCTGCGGCAGCGCGACTTCAGGGGCTGGGCGATTTTGGAACTGGATGCTGCCCCCGACCCGGTCGCCGACATCACGCAGGGGCTGACGCTGGTGCGCCAGTCTTTGGCGCACACATTGGCCTGACTTACCACTCGAATTGCTTACAAACGCCCTCAAAGAAGGGGCACCCCAACAAGGAGTTAACCGATGAAACGTCCCCTTTTCTACCTTGCCGCATCCGCCTTTGCGCTGGCTGCGGGCATGGCTGCGGCTCAAGACACCCTGAAGGCCGAGGTTTTTACGTCGTGGACATCTGGCGGCGAAGCGCGCGCGGTGGCCGCCATCCGCGAGGCCTTCGAGACGCGCGGCGGCGTGTGGGAAACCTCCTCGATCGCGGGGTTTGAAAACGCGAACGCCGCGTTCCAGAACCGCGTCGTGGCGGGCAATCCGCCGACCGTTCGCCAGTCGGTGCTGGGCATGGATGCGCGCGAGCTGATCGAGATGGGTCTGGCCAATTCCTTGCAGGCCGTCGCCGATGCGAACAACTGGCGCGACGTGATGGCCCCCGCGATCTATGACGCGATTTCGTATGATGGCGAGGTATATCTGGCGCCCGTCGGCATCCACGGCCAAAGCTGGATGTTCTATTCCATGCCCGTCTTCGAAGCCGCCGGCATCACCGAAGCGCCGACCACGTGGGAAGCGTTCTTCGCCGACATGGATCTGCTGAAAGCGGCAGGCGTGACCCCCATCGCCTGGGGCGGACAAGCATGGCAAGAAGCCAAGGTTTTCAACATGGTGCTGCTGTCGCAAGTTGGCAACGACGGCTTCATGAAGATCTATACCGAGGGCGATGAGGAGATTCTGTCGTCCGATGCCATCGTCAAAACCCTCGAGATTTTCGGGCGCCTGCGCGATTACGTCGACGAAGGTGCGCCGGGCCGCAACTGGAACGATGCGACCAACATGGTCATCCAAGGGCAGGCCGGCGTGCAGTTCATGGGCGACTGGGCCAAGGGCGAATTCTTTGCGGCCGGGCTTGCCGCGGGCACCGATTTTGGCTGCGCGCTGTCGCCCGCCGCGACGGGGATGATCTTCATCGCAGACGGGTTCTTGATGATGAAAACCGGCGATCCCGCGCAAGACGCGGCGCAGGTGCTGATGGCCGAAGTCGCAACCGACCCCGCCGTTCAGGTGGCTTTCGCGCAGGCCAAGGGCTCGATCCCCGTGCGGACCGATGTGGATACCGCCGCACTGGATATTTGCGCCCAGAAAGCCATGAGCATGATGGACGAGGGCCTGTTCGTCCCCGAGCACGCCATCACCATATCGCCCGACATGGTCGGCCAACTGACGGATTTCGTGGGCGATTTCTTTGCAAACCCCGACGCGGACCCCGCTGACGCTGCTCAGCAGTTCGCCGACATCTTCCGCCGTTAAGGGCATTGCGGCGCGTCCGCGCGCCGCAAATCACCTCTCCCTCATTTGCCACCCAAGGAGGCCCGCATGTCCCGCGGTAAATGGCGATTACGCGCCGCCCAACTGGCCCTGTCGCCGACATGGCTGACGGTTGTTCTGGTCTATCTGGGCACGATGGCGTGGACGGTCACGCTGTCATTCACCAATTCGCGCCTGCTGCCGAACTGGGATTTTGTGGGCCTTGCACAATACGCACGCCTGTTCGGCACGGCAAAATGGACGCTGGCGCTGCAAAATCTGGTGGTGTTCGGCGTGCTTTATGTGGCGGGTTGTCTAGTGCTGGGGTTCCTGCTGGCCGCTGCGCTTGACCGGCGCGTGCGCTTTGAAAGCGCGTTCCGCACGTTGTTTTTGTACCCCTATGCCATGTCGTTCGTGGTGACGGGGCTGATCTGGCAATGGCTGATGAACCCCACATTGGGGCTGCAGCCGACGGTGCAGGATTGGGGCTGGGCGGGGTTCCGGTTCGATTGGGTGACAAGCCGCACGATGGCGCTTTATGCTGTGGTGCTGGCAGGGATATGGCAGGGTGCGGGGCTGGTGATGGTGCTGGCACTGGCGGGCATGCGCGGGATCGATGCCGAACAATGGCGCGCCGCGCGCATCGACGGCATTCCTGTCTGGCGCGTCTACCTGTCGATCATCTTGCCGCAACTGGGGCCAGCACTGGCTGCGGCTGCGACGCTGCTGTCGATGGGTGTTATCAAAACCTATGACCTTGTCATCGCCCTGACCAAAGGCGGGCCTGGATCTGCCACCGAGGTTCCCGCAAAGTTTATCATGGACAATATGTTCCAACGCCAAAACTTGGGCCTTGCGACGGCTGCGGCGGTCGTTTTGCTGCTGTCGGTCATCGCTATCGTGGTGCCGTTCCGGTATGCCGCCTACATCATGGCAAAGCGCCGCGCAGGTGCACTATGAGCAGCGCGCTCCTACAATCCGGCCCCGCGCCGCGCAAGATTACGATTGGCCGCATCGGGCTTTATGCCTTCTTGCTGTCGATGGTGGTATTTTTCGCCCTGCCGCTGTTCGTGATGGTCATCACATCGCTGAAAACCCCCGAGGAAATCCGCATGGCGCGCATTTTCGCGCTACCGGCAGGCCTGAATTTCTCGGCTTGGGCCGAGGCATGGTCGGGGGCCTGCGCGGGCACCGCGTGCAACGGGGTCGAGGCGGGGTTCTGGAACTCGGTCAAGATTACCGTCCCCGCCGTCGCCCTTTCGGTCACGCTGGGGGCGCTGAATGGCTATGCGCTGTCGTTCTGGCGGCCGCGCGGCGGCAAGATCCTGTTCGCGCTGCTGATGGCGGGGGCGTTGGTGCCGTACCAGATTTTCCTGTACCCGATGGTGCGGGTGCTGGCGGGGCTGTCGCTGTATAACACCTTGCCCGGTATCGTGCTGGTGCATGTGCTATTCGGCCTGCCGCTGGTCACGCTGCTGTTTCGCAACTATTTCGTGACGCTGCCTATCGAGCTGTTCAAGGCCGCGCGCATCGACGGGGCGGGCTTCTGGCGCATCTTTGGCGAGATCATGCTGCCGATGTCGGTGCCGATGATCGTGGTGGCCGCGATGCTGCAATTCACGGGGATCTGGAACGATTTCCTGCTGGGCCTTGTGTTTGCAGGCCCCGACAACCTGCCGATGACGGTGCAGCTGAACAATATCGTCAACACCACCACGGGCACGCGGCAATACAACGTCGATATGGCCGCCACCATGCTGACGGCGCTGGTGCCGCTGGCGATCTATTTCCTCTCGGGCCGTTGGTTCGTGCGCGGCATCGCCGCCGGAGCAGTCAAGGGATGACATCCATGAATACCACTTCGCCCGCGCCTGCGGCTGTTTCCGTGCGCGACCTGCAAATCCGCTATGGCGCTGCGACCGTTATCGACGGGTTGAATATCGACGTCGCCGCGCGCGAGTTTCTGGTGCTGCTGGGGCCATCGGGCTGCGGCAAGTCGACCCTGCTGAACGCGATTGCGGGGCTGAACGACATTGCCGGTGGCCAGATCCATATCTCGGGCAAAAACGTGACATGGGCCGAGCCGAAGGACCGCGGCATCGGCATGGTGTTCCAATCCTATGCGCTTTACCCGCGCATGAGTGTCGAGAAAAACCTGACATTCGGGCTGCGCGTCGCGGGCGTGCCCAAGGACGAGATCGCCCGCCGTTTGGCCCATGCGTCCAAACTGCTGCATCTGGATGACTTGCTGCAGCGCAAGCCCGCCGAGCTTTCGGGCGGTCAACGCCAGCGCGTCGCCATCGGGCGCGCGCTCGTGCGCGAGGTGGATGTGTTCTTGTTCGACGAGCCGCTGTCGAACCTTGATGCCAAGCTGCGCACAGAATTGCGGGTCGAGATTAAAAAGCTGCATCAGGATCTGGGAAACACCATGATCTACGTAACGCACGACCAGACCGAAGCGATGACGTTGGCCGACCGGATCGCGATCATGCGCGGCGGTGTGATCCAGCAGCTTGCGACCCCCGCCGAGGTCTACCATCGCCCTGCGAACCTGTTTGTCGCGGGCTTTATCGGGGCGCCAGCGATGAACTTCATCCCCGGCACATTAACCGCTGACGGGGCGTTCACAGGGGGCGGTGTTGTCTTGCCCGCAGTCGCAGCGGGGGCCAGCGGCACCGCAACGCTGGGCATTCGCCCCGAACATATCACGCCGGTTCCCGTCGGCACGGGCGCGCTGCGCGGCACGGTAACCGTGGTTGAACCGATGGGCGCCGATACCGTCGTCTGGTTTGACTGCGCGGGCCAGCAAATGTCGCTGCGCGTGATGGGCGATACCACCTTGACCCCCGGCACCGAAATCGGCGCCGCCTTCGACCCCGCCCGCGCATCGCTGTTCGATGCGCAAGGCGACCGGATCTGACACGTACGACCACAAGGACATCATCATGACACATCCCCTTTATGACGTGATTGTCGTTGGCTCGGGCGCGGCGGGGTCTTTCGCGGCCAAGGAATTGACGGCCCAAGGCCTGCGCACGCTTGTGCTGGAGGCTGGCCGCCCCATTTCTGCCAAGGATTTCGACCCCGCCAAGAAATCGCCAGTGTCGGACATCAATATATGGGAACGCGCGGGGGCCACGTTGAAGGGGCAGCCCGTGCAGGCGCGCGCGGCGTTCTTTGCCAACCGCATGGCGCATTTCTTTGTCAACGACCGCCAGAACCCCTACACCACCCCCAAAGACGCGCCTTTCCTGTGGATTCGTGGGCGGCAAACGGGGGGGCGCCTGCACAGTTTCGGGCGGGTGCTGCTGCGCTGGACGGATGACGACTTCCGCACCGCGACGCGCACAGGGCAGGGCAAGGATTGGCCGATCTCCTACGCCGATCTGGCCCCCTATTATACCGAGGTCGAGGAAACTTTGGGCCTGTACGGCCGCACCGAGGGGATCGAGACCTTTCCCGATGGCAGCTACAGCCACCAAGCCCTCTATTCCCCGCCCGAGGAAGCCTTCAAGGAAACGGTCGAGGCTCGATTCCCCGGTCGGCGCGTGACCACGTGGCGCTACATCGCCCCCGAAAGGATGCCACGCCAGTTGCAGGCCGCGATGGATACCGGCTTGTTGACAATCGTCAACAACGCGGTGGTCGACCGCGTCATCACCGACCCTGCCAGCGGTCATGCCACTGGGGTTGAGTACATCGACGCCGAGACCCGCCAGCGGTCAACCGTGCAGGCCAAAGCCGTGGTTTTGTGCGCATCGCCGATTGAAAGCGTGCGCCTGATGCTGAATTCGGCCAGCGAACGCCACCCGCAGGGGCTGGGGAACAGCTCGGGTGCGTTGGGGCGGTATTTCATGGACCAGCTGCCCTGCCTTGCCGTGGGGGATATGCCCAGTGCGACGGGGACGTTCTTGGATACCGCCGCGCCGCATGACGAATTCTACAACCCCTCGGGCGGGATTTTCATTCCCCGCTTTGATCACGGCACGTCGCCGCGCGGGGATTACTGCTTCCAAGGTTCTATTGGGCGCTATGGGGCGGCTGATCAGCCCGCGCGCCTGTCGTTTTTCGGCTTCGGGATGATGCAGCCCAGCCCCGACAATCGCGTGACGCTGGACAAGACAAAACGCGACGCATGGGGGATACCGGCGGCCCATGTCCGCTGCGTGATGGGCGAGGACGACAAGATGCATCTGCGCGCCCAGATCGCGGCGCTGCGTCAGACGGTCGAGGGCGCGGGCGGACGGTTCGAGTTTATCGGCTCGCCCCTCGGCCTCGAGGAATTCGGCAAGGGGGCCTACCCCGACGCCGACCCGTTCAGCCGGTTCGTGTTCCGCAAATGGTTCGGCAAGACGATGATCATGGGCGCGGCAATCCATGAAACGGGCGGGGCGCGCATGGGCGACAACCCTGCGGATTCGGTGCTGAACGCCCATAACCAGTCGTGGGATGTGCCCAACTTGTATGTGACGGACGCCTCGGCTTTTGTCAGCAGCGGCGTGACGGGCACAACCCTGACGCTGATGGCGCTGACGGTGCGGGCCTGCCGCCATTTGGCACAGACCCTGCGCGCAGCATAATGGTGCGGGCGCCGTCGCGCCCGCACTAGCCCTTAGAACCGCGTGGTGAAATTCACGCGGATCGTGCGCCCCGGGGCCGGCATCATCGCGGCGTTCAGGGCGTCCATGTAATATTGGTCGGTCAGGTTATCGATGGCAAAATCGATCTGGTTGCGCTCGTCAATGGCGTAGCTGGCGAACACGTCGACCAGCGTATAGGGGCGCCACCGGCCCGGCTGGATTTCCGAGGTGGATTCGACCGTCGTTTCGGTGAACCGTTCCGAGAAGTAGCTGATCCGCGTGCCGATATTCAGCTTGTCGTCCAGCATCCGATAGCCCAGTTGCAGCGAGACGGTGTCTTTGGGCGGGACGTGCTGCAGCGCGTAGCTGTTCACGAAACCGCCCTCGGTGCACAGATCCTCTTGCCGGTGCAGGGTGCCGGGGCGGGCGCAGAACCGCGATGTGATGGCGTGGTTCCAGGCCAGACGCGCGCTGAAGGCGTCGAATTCATAGTCGGCGGCCAGTTCGAACCCGCGCATGCGCGCGTTTTCCAGATTGATCATGCCGAGGCCGCCGATCTGGAACCCGATCGGCTCGGGGTAGATGACGTTCGACCGCGTCAGGTAGTCGTCGATATTATTGTCGTAATAGGCGAAATGCAGGCGCATCCGGTCGCTGTCGCCAAACACGCTGTAGAGGGTTTTATTCACGCCCAGCTCGATACTGCGGGCCTGTTCGGGGCGCAGATCGGCGGGCAGGTATGCGGTCGAGAAGCCTGAGACCGTCTCGAACACGCTGGGCATGCGCATCGTGTCGGCATAGCGGGCGTAAAGCTGCAGGTCGTCGTTTGGCGACCAGCTGAGCGACAGGTGGTTCGACAGGCCATGCCCCGACAGCGTGGTCGGCGTGCCCGCGACAAGCAGGTTCTGGCTGTTCGGGTAAAAGCCGATGATGTTGAACCGCATGTTCTGGTCGGTCGTTTGGTAATCGGCGTAGCGCAGCCCGGCCCCGATGGTGACGGCAGGGGTGATGTCCCACGTTGCGTTGACGAAGCCGCTCAGTTCCTCGCGCTCGCCGGTGCGGGGGGCGAAGTCCATGTTGTTCAGGTATTCTTGAGGGTCATCGCCCATATCGTCGGGCAGGCCAATGCTTTCGCGTTGCCACGCCCCGCCGTATTGCAGGCGGAAGTCGCCCGCAAAGCCCGCGATGCGGCTTTCGTTCGAGATGGTGATACCGTCGCGGACGGCCCGCGACATGCTGTAGGTGTTGCCCACGCCGCCGCCCCACAAGGTAATGAGGTTGTTGGCACGGTGGTCCATATCGGTGCGGAACATGTCGACCTTCAGGTCGATCATGTCGCTGGCGGGGTTCCAGCGATAGCGGGCGGTGGTGGTGTCCAATGTCAGCTGGTCAAGGGCTGACTGGAACCCGCCGACCGCCGATGTGTGCGTGCCGAGGCGGGTGGGCATAATCTCGCCAAACAGGCTGTCGTAGCGGTTGAAGCCAACCTCCAGGCTGTGGTCGCCAAAATGCAGGTTGCCCTTGAGGAGGTAGGAGGTGTTCTCGGTCGAGGTGTTGAGGATTTCCTCGCCGCCTTTCCACGGGGACAGCCCCTCGTAGCCGATGACGTTCCAGCCGTAGCCGTTGTCGCCACGATCGACAAGGCGCGCTTGGCCGCGGCCGTTTTCGCCCGAGAAATAGTTGCCGTTCACGCGATGGGCCGCAGCTGCGACCAGATCGAAGTATTCGGATTTGAACCCCAGCGCGACGCTGCCATTGCCGCCCGTGGGGGCCAGCAGGCTGGGCCGATCCATGTTGCCGCCGTCGCGCACGATGCTGGGTTGGCCGACTTGGAACATACCCCCGATGACGCCGCCGGGGGTCATCTCATCTGGAACATCGGTGCTGTTCGTGTTGAAGCCGCCCCGAATACGCACGCCGAAGCTGGCGCCGGGCAGGACGATATCATCTGCCCCGATGGTGCGCATGCGGACGATACCGCCCACCGCACCCGAGGCATCGGCCCCCGCGCTTGCGCCTTTTTCAATCGCGACCTCGGCAATAAAATCGGGGTCGACATAGCTGCCCGAGCGCGCGCCGTTATAACCGCGATAGACGGTGCGTTCCTGCGATGCGCCGTCGATAACCACAGGCACGCGGCCTTGACCCTGCATGCCGCGGATGTTCACATCCAGTGCGCCCGAATTGCGGTTATCGCCGTTGATCACCCCTGGCACACCCGCGATGAAGTCGCCAACCGATGTGCCGCGCTGCTGGACGATATCGGCGTCGGACAGGTAGTCGACCGAGCCTGCGGTTTCATAGGTGCTGTCGGCGCTGCCCAGCTGGCCGCCGCCATGGATGGTGATGGTGCCCAGCTGCAGTCCGGCGCTATCCTCGCCCTGCGGGGCGGCCGAGATCACGACCGAGCGGGCGTCGGCGAATGTGAACCGCAGACCGGTTCCTGCCAGCAGCTGCGACAGAGCCGCCTGCGGGGCAAGGCGCGCGTTGAGCCCGCCGGTAGTTTTGCCCGCTGTGACCGCATCGAGATACGAGACCTGTATGCCCGCCTGTTGGCCCCATTGCACCAGCGCGCGGCCCAGCGGCCCAGCTGGCACGGCGAATTGGACGTCGGATTCGACGGCTTGGGCTCTGGCGGCGGGGGCCAGCGCAATGGTGCCACAGGTGGCGAGTAGGGTGGACATCAGCAGCGTTTTCAGCAGCTGGCGTGGGGCGGGACGGGATGACTTGGCAGCCAAAGGGCACTCCTGCGTGTTGAGGTATGGGGTGCCGTGCCTGAGCCCGTTGGACGTATTCGGTATTGCTGACCCTATTGGTAATACAATCGGGGTGCGGATTTATTCGGGCGCATCTGAAAAAATATTTCAAACAATTGAAATAACTGTTAAAAATCCTGATACGCCGCGCACGTGCCCGCCCGTTGGGCGCACGGCGGCTTGCAGCGCGCGGGTGGGGTTGGATGTGTCGAAAAGGCCGCTGATGCGCGCGCGGGCGATGGCGCGGTCGGCGATGACGACACGGCCCGGCATCCAGCGGGCGATGCGGGCGACCAGCACGTCCAGCGGCTCGGCCTCGGCGGCGATCAGCCCTTGTTGCCAGAGGCCGGCAAGGGCGGGGTCGCGGGGGCCTTCCTCGTACGCGCCGTCTTTGGGGTTGAGGCGCAGCCAGTGGCCTGCAGACACGGCACGCGACTGTAGGCTGCTGCGCAGGTCGACGCCATCGGTGCTGACGGCAAGGTTGACCAGATGCGCATCGCGCGCGATTTCGAAGGTTGCGCTCGTTGTCTGGATGCTGACCCCGTCGGGCAGCTGCACGACGAAGGGCGCGGCGGCGGGCGCGACATCGACCCACGCCATGCCGCGCAGCAAGCGAAACCCGCGCGCGCCGGTGATCACGGCACTGTCGGGGCCCAAGGTCGCGTGCGAGCCATCGGGCAGCGCCATGTTTAGCAGTTGTGCGGTGGTGGTGACGTGATCGGCTTGCTGGGTTTGCCGCATCTCGGGCAGCGTCCACGCCCCCAGCGCGCCTGCGCCGAGCAGCGCTGCGCCGCCCAGCACGACATTGCGCCGCGTCGGGTTTCTCGGCGGCGAGAGCACGCGGCCGCTAATGCCGTGCGCTTTCGCGACCATTTGCCAGACGGCCTCGTGATCGGCGCTGCGGGCGCGCCATGCGGCGATTGTGCTGTCGGCGGGCGAGGTGCGGCGCATCATCAGGGTGATCGCCTCGTCCAGTAGCGCGCTTTGGGCGGGGGTGGGGGGCATGCTAAAAATCCCCTGTTTTCAAGATGATCATACGATAGGCCTCGTGGATCATTTCCCATGTGCGCGAGGGGGACAGGTCGATCTCGCGCGCGATGCGGGCGATAGGCCAGCCCTCGATCCGATGCAGTGTGAAGGCGCGGCGGTGGCGGTCTGGCATCTCGCGCAGGGCCGCCTGAACGGCGCGCAACTCGGCGCGGGTGGCTATGATTGTCTCGGTGTCGGGGGCGCGGGGCATGGCTGCTTCAGCCTCGGGGGTGTCGAGGGGCACATGCACCGCCAGCGCCGCCCGTTTGACGTGGTTGATCCCAAGGTTGCGGGCGACTTTATACAGGTAAGCCCGCCGCATATGTTCGGGCGCATCCCCGCTGGGCTGGGCCAAGATGACCCGCAAGAAGGCGTCTTGTGTCAGGTCTGCGGCGGCCTCGGCATCAATCCCGCGCCGGCGCAGGGCATGGCGCATGCCGCCCGCGTGCTGTCGGAAAAGAGAAGAAAAATCCCATGCCATACACAAAGCCCCGATTGGCGGGCGGATTGCCCGTCTCGATGCGAAGTGGCCCTATGGCTAAGGAATTCCCTTGTCGCTGTTAGCCCCGCTGCCCCCCGCATTGCAGGTGAATGCGGGGGTGTCAACAGTTTGCGTTAGGCGCAAAACATACTCATCCGCCCATACGGTTGTGTTTGTGGCACTCTTGCCTTATACACCTACTCGGCCCTGCATTCGGGCCATGTGCCGCCCGATTTCGCGCATCGCGCCGGGGTGGAGCACGTTGCGTGTCGCTTTTCATGACGCGCTTGGCCCTGTCGCATTCAATGTGGCGTTTGAAGTGGGGCCGTTCAATCCAGCGGGTCGTCCGGGGGCAGCGCCCTGGCGGGTCTTATTTTACGCTGCACAACGACGAAGGACAGCAATGTCATGACGAAGTTGGTTTATGCTTCCCTATTGGCCATTGCCCCTGCGGCGATGGCTTTGCCTGCCATGGCACAAGACAATGACCAGTGCGGCACTGTTTCGATTGCCGAAATGAATTGGGCCTCGGCGGGGGTTGCCGCCTGGGTCGACAAAATCGTTCTGGAAGAAGGTTACGGTTGTAACGTTGATCTGGTGACGGGCGATACGATGCCGACCTTTGCATCGATGAACGAACGCGGGCAGCCCGATATCGCGCCAGAGATCTGGGCCAATGCGGTGAAAGATCCGCTTGAGGCGGCTTTGGCCGAGGGGCGTCTGATCGAAGCCTCGAAAATTCTGGAAGATGGTGGTGTGGAAGGCTGGTGGATTCCCCGCTATGTGGCCGAAGCGCATCCCGAGATCACCTCGGTCGAGGAGGCTTTGAAGCATCCCGATCTGTTCCCCGCACCTGAAAATCCGGCGCGCGGCGGTGTCTACGGTTGCCCTTCGGGGTGGAGTTGCCAGATCACGACGCAAAACCTGTTCCATGCGCTGGACGCCGAGGGCAAGGGCTTTGATCTGGTCGATACGGGATCTGCTGCGGGATTGGACGGCTCGATCGCCAATGCCTACGAGCGTGAGGCCGGTTGGCTAGGGTATTATTGGGCCCCGACCGCGATTTTGGGCCGCTATGACATGGTGCAGTTGCCGTTCGAGGTGCCCGTGGACGAGGCGGAGTTCCTGCGCTGCACGACCATTCCCGATTGTCCCGACCCCAAGGTGACATCCTATCCGGTGGCCGATGTCTATACTATCGTGACGAAGAATCTGGCCGAGACGAACCCGGTTGTCATGGGCTATCTGGGTCAGCGGACGTGGAAAAATGACGTCGTGAACGCCATTTTGGCGTGGCAGACCGAGAACCAAGCCACGAATGAAGATGCCGCGTGGCACTTTCTGGAGACCTTCCCCGAGATTTGGGGTGGCTGGTTGAGCGATGACGTGCGTGCGCGCGTCGCGGACGCCATCTGATTTGTTTCCATTCTGGCGGGCTGCCTGATGCCTGTGGCATCGGGTAGCCTTGCCGTTTTCACATAGAAAAGGGGAAGTCATGGCTTCATCCTGTTGGGGGCTGCCGGAATTTTTGTGTTCCGCGCCCGAAATGAGCGGCAGCGCCATGCGCGCCATGCGCCGCACCATCGACACCGGCTTCAAAGATTGGGTGCGGGGCGTCTCGCCTTGGATCGACGCGGCTATGGCGCCGCTGCAGCGGTTTTTGAATGCGCTGGAAAGTGCATTTGTAAGCACGCCGTGGATCGTTGTTTTTGCCGTGCTGCTGGTGCTGACATGGTTTGCGGGCCGGTCGTGGAAAATTACGCTGGGGGCAGGGATCGCACTGATCGCCATCGGCTGGTTCGGCCTTTGGGGCGATACGATGGTCACGCTTTCGATGGTCACGGTCTGTACGCTGGTTGCCATTGTGATCGGCCTGCCGATCGGCATTCTGGCGTCGCGGTCGGAACGTGCGCAGCGCGTGATCATGCCGCTGCTGGACGTCATGCAGACGCTGCCCAGCTTTGTCTACCTGATCCCTGTCGTGGTGATTTTCGGCATCGGTAAGGTGCCGGGCATGATTGCGGTGGTCATCTACGCCATGCCGCCGATGATCCGGTTGACCAACCTTGGTATTCGTTTGGTCGACCGCGAAGCGGTCGAGGCGGCGGATGCCTTTGGCTCGTCCGAGCGGCAAAAGCTGTGGAACGTGCAGTTGCCGCTGTCGCTGCCCACGCTGATGACGGGCGTGAACCAGACGATCATGATGGCGCTGTCGATGGTGGTTGTCGCCTCGATGGTGGGTGTTGGGGGCTTGGGGCGCAATGTGCTGCAGGCGATCAACAACCAGTTCTTTACCGTCGGGTTCCTGAACGGGTTTGCGCTGGTGGCGATTGCCATCACATTCGACCGCGCGACCCAAGCTTACGGCAAGCGCCTGCAACGGCATACGGAGGTCAGCGATGAGTGACCAGTTTTTGGCGCCCGACGAGGAAGAAACCACGCCGGGTATTTCCATCCGCAACCTGTACAAGATCTTCGGCCCTGATGCGGGCAAGCATATCGAGGCTGTGAAAGCGGGGATGGGCAAGGCGGATCTGAACCGCAAGTATCACCACACGCTAGGCCTCAGCGATATCAACACCGATCTGCCTGCGGGCAAGATCTCGGTCATCATGGGGCTGTCGGGGTCGGGAAAATCGACGTTGCTGCGCCATTTGAACGGGCTGATCATGCCGACCGCGGGCGAGGTGCTGATCGACGGGCAGGACGTGGCCAAGATGTCGCCGGCCGAGCTGCGCGTGTTTCGCCGCAACCAGACTGCGATGGTGTTCCAGAAGTTCGCCTTGCTGCCGCACCGGACCGTCATGGAAAACGTGGTCTATGGGCTGGATATTCAAGGGGTGAAGCGGGCCGACAGCCGCGATCGCGCCGCCCACTGGATCCAGCGCGTCGGGTTGAAGGGGTATGAGGAGCGGTTCCCCTCGCAGCTATCTGGCGGGATGCAGCAGCGCGTTGGCTTGGCCCGTGCGCTGACGAATGATGCGCCGATTTTGTTGATGGACGAGGCGTTCTCGGCGCTTGATCCCCTGATCCGCGTGGATATGCAGTCGGTGCTGCTGGATATTCAGAAGGAGGTGTCGAAGACCATCGTCTTCATCACTCACGATCTGGACGAGGCGCTGCGCCTTGGCGACAAGATCGTCATCTTGCGCGCGGGCGAGGTATCGCAGCAGGGTACGGGGGAAGAGATCGTCTTGCATCCGGCCAATGACTACGTGAACGCCTTTGTGCGCGAGGTGAACCGTGGACGGGTTATCCGGCTGCGGTCGGTGCTGAAGCCAAAGCCTGCTGCACTGGACTGGCCGCAGCTACAGCTGCCGGGCAATACCACGCTGGAAGATGGTGCGTTGGCCCTGTTGCCTGCGCCCGAAAGCTTGGCGACGGTGCTGGGGCGCAACGGCCAGCCGCGCGGCGTCGTCTCGATGGACGACATCATGCGCGGAATGTTGGTTCGGACCGCCTGACAGCCAGCGGCGGGTGTTGTCTAATGCCCGCCGCACAGGCATGCTGGGCCCCAGTTGCAAACGCACTTGGGGCCCGCAATGCTACGTCCACTGCGCGACAGTAAACGCTCGGCCGAGATTATCGGCGTCTTTAGCCGTTTTGGTGGGGGGGTGTTGCTGGGCGCGATTGGGCTGGGGCGCGGCGATGGCGACGCAACCCAAAGCCTGACCCCCGCCCGCCTGCGCGCTGCGCTGGAGGAGTTGGGGCCGGTTTTCGTCAAACTGGGGCAGATTCTGTCGACGCGGCGCGATCTGCTGGGGCCGGAATGGGCCGCCGAGCTGGCGCAATTGCAAGCCAGCGTCCGCACGTTGGGCTGGGATGTCATGTCGCCGCGTATCGATGCCGCACTGGGCCGCCCCAAGGCCGAGGTCTTTGCCGAGATTGACCCTGACCCCATCGGCTCCGCCTCGATTTCGCAGGTTTACCGCGCGCGGCTGCACAGCGGTGCGGATGTGGTCGTCAAAGTCACACGCCCCGGGCAGGACGAAAAAGTAGCCGCTGATCTGGCCTTGCTCGAGATGGCGGCGGCGCAGGCCGAACGCCTCTATCCCGACGCCGCGCGTTTTCAGCCGCGTCAGATGGTGCAAGAACTGGCCCGCGCCATTCAGGCCGAGTTGGATCTGCGCGAGGAAGCCGCCAATGGCGCCGAGATTGCAGCGAACCTGTCCGAAATGGATAACGTTGTTATTCCAAAGGTATACACAGATTATTCGTCGCGCGATCTGATGGTGCAGCAGCTGATCGTCGGCCTGCAGCCGCGAGACAGCGACAAGATCGCCGCCGCCGGTCTGGACGGGCGCGCACTGGCGGCTGTCGGGGCTGATGCGTTTTTGCATATGGTGCTGATCGACCGCGTTTTTCACGCCGACCCGCACCCCGGCAACCTGTTCGCGCTGCCCCAAAACGCCGTTGCTTTCATCGATTTTGGCATGATTGGCCGCCTGACCAAGGCCCGCCAGCGTGATCTGGTCGCGTTGCTGGGGGCGATTATCGGCCACGATCCTGCCAAACTGGCGCGGACGCTGGCCGATTTGGGTGGCGACGGCACCGATCCGCATGACACGTTGGAGGGTGACAGCGCCCGGTTTGTCGCCCGTCATGGCGGCGCGCGTGGGTTGGATCTGTCTGCAGCGGTCGGCGATTTGATGGACATTGTCCGCAACGCTGACTTGGCCCTGCCGCCCGATCTTGTCTTGCTGCTAAAGGCGCTGGCCACGGCGGATGGCACGATGAAGCTGCTTGATCCTGGGTTCGACACCATCACCGCCGCACGGCCTTTTGTGCTGCGGGCGATGATGGCGCGGGTGGACCCGTCCGAAGTCATCCCCAAACTTCAGACCTTTGGCAGCGATATGCTGGGGCTGGCCGAGGAGAGCCCGCGTCTGGTGCGCGGTGCGTTGAAACGCGTCAGCGACGGCAAGCTGCGGGCCGAGATCGTCATTCCGGAAACCGCCGCGCTGGCCGGGGCGCTGGAACGCGCCGGCACGCGGATTGCGGTTGCGATTGTTGTCGCCGCGCTGGCGATGGCCATGGCGCCGCAGGTTGTCGTGATGGGGCCGCGTATATTGGGGCTGCATCTGGGCAGTTGGCTGGGGTGCGCGGGGGTTGTGTTGGGCGTTCTTTGGTTGCTGGGGATCGGGCTGTTCCGCCGCAAGTAACCGCACGATCGGCGGAAAATGACCGAGGGCGGCATCACTTCACCGTCGTGCTGGAACAGATCACGCTGCCGTGAAAATGGGCAAAGCCGTCACTATGCAGTAGGTTTAATATGGCTTTTGCCCCCTTCAAGCTGCCGTCGCGGGATCTGTCGATCCGCGAAGGCACCATCATTCCACCGCGCGGCTTTGCTTTCGCACTGATCGTTTTCACCGCGCTGTTCGGCTTTCTGGCTTATATTCAGGGGCCGGGGCTGGTGCGTGACTGGATTATCAGCCTCGATCCCGTTGTTATCAATGATGCGCAGGTCAACAACGGGCAATGTCGCGTGCGGCAGGCCGTGTTTGTCGATTGCAGCGCCGATGTCAGATATGGTGCCAAGGGCAACCCCTATGCGCAGCATATCGAGCTGGCTTTCGTTGACCTCCACCGTGGCGATTACCAGGTTGATGTGGTGGTCAACCGCACGAACCCGGCACTGGCGACTCTGACCTTGGGCCTTGAAAAGCTGTGGAACCGCACGCTGTTTCTGGGCGGGTTTCTGACGATCTTGCTACTGGGTGTGGTCGTCGGCCTGCGTAACGCGCTGCGGTCCCGCCGCGCGGGACGCCTGAGCGTGACGCCCGCGCGTCTGACGCTTGTGCCGCTCAAGCTGGGGGTGGTTCAAAATCGGGGTGGCCGCACGGTGATGTCGTATAACGAAGTGCTGCCGAACGGTAAAACCGGACCGCTGGGAACGACGGTATTCGCTGCTGGCGAAGAGCCGTTCGTTATATCGGATGCGAAAAATAACGATGTAGGCGTCGGTGTGCGCCACCCGGCCAGCCCGCTGCCCGGCTTTATGGACGTGGGGTTGCGGCGTATTTCGCTGACCGACGCCGAACGTGCCGACATCCTGCAGGCGCTTCCGAAGCCCGACCCGGCCGTCGCACCCACCGCCGCCGCACCGCGCAAGCTGCATTGGCGTCGCGGTATTGTCGGGTTCTTCATCATGCTTCTGGTCATTCTGATCGCGGCGGGTGGTTACTGGCTCTACTATGTGACGCAAAGTGCCAACCGGTACGACCCCATCGGTATGGAAATCAACGCGATCTTGCCGGACAGCCTAAACAGCTGGGGCTGCGCCCAGATGGAGCAGCGCTTTGGCAAGCTGCCCGCACCGCACGGCTGCACCGCGGCCGACTTCCGCAGCTGGAAGTAAGGCCCCAAGGGCACGGTAAACCATATCAAAGGGCGCTTTGGGCGCCCTTTGATGCTTTAAAGGCGCCCAAAAGGGTTCAACGCCACGAATGTATCCCTACGTATACTGTTTTGCTTCTGTTTTCCTGCACATTTCGCTAGTGTCGCCCCAAGCGACTGAGTGGAGGAGACGCATGAGCCAAAAATCAACAGATACACCGAAGTGGAGCATTGTCGGCCCGGGCCTTGTGGTTGCGGCAACCGGCGTGGGCGCTGCGGATTTGATCGCCACCACTGTGGCAGGTAGCCTGTATGGCTACGCGCTGCTTTGGTCGGTCATTATCGGCTGTATCATGAAGGTGGTTCTGGTCGAGGGAGCAGGCCGTTACACGCTGGCCACCGGCAATACCATTTTCGAAGGCTGGGCCAGCCTCGGGAAGTGGACCTCGGTCTATTTCGGGCCGTATATCGTGATCTGGGGCTTCGTTTACGGGGCGGCGGCGATGGCGGGCACGGGCCTTGCCTTATATTCGCTGTTCCCGCAACTGAGCGTGGCCGTGTGGGGGATCATTTCTGGTATTCTGGGCCTGGTCATGGTCTGGAGCGGTCGTTACGACCGCTTTGAGAAAATTCTAACCTTCTTTGTGCTGCTGATGTTCGTCACAATGATCATCGCCGCAGCTTTTACCTTGCCCAACCTTGGCGAGGTTCTGGGTGGTCTGGTGCCGACGATTCCCGAAGGCTCGATGATCAATATCTTGTCGGTCGCAGGTGGCGTGGGCGGCACGATCACGCTGGCGGCATATGGTTACTGGCTGCACGAAAAGGGCTGGGACACGCCCAAGTTCATGCGCGTCATGCGTATCGACAACCAAGTGGCCTACATCATGACCGGCATTTTCGTGGTCGCAACGCTGATCGTCGGGGCCGAACTGCTGTATTCGGCCAATATCGCGATTGGTGGCGGCGATCAGGGCATGGTCGATCTGGCCAATGTGCTGGCTGATCGCTACGGCCCGTTCATGGGTAAACTGTTCCTGTTCGGCTTCTGGGCTGCGGCTTTCTCGTCGCTGATCGGGGTTTGGAACGGCGTCAGCCTGATGTTCGCGGATTTTGCAGGCCAAATCCGCAATCTGCCCCATGGCCATATCGAGCGTTCGTCCAAGGGCAAGGCCTATAAAGCCTACATCCTGTGGCTGACGTTCCCGCCGATGATCATGCTGTTCTTGGGCCAGCCGGTATACTTGATCTTGGCTTACGGCGTGCTGGGTGCACTGTTTATGCCATTCATGTCGGTCACGCTGCTGTGGATTTTGAACACAGACCGCGTGCCGCGCGAATGGCGTAACGGCCCGATTACCAACATCCTGCTGCTGCTGTGTACGCTGGCCTTTGCCGCACTGGCCGTCAATCAGGTCTGGAGTGCGATCGCACGCGTGTTCTGATCAGCACCTGCGCAAATAACAAGGCCCCGGGGGAAACCTCGGGGCCTTTGTCGTTGGGGGTAGATACGAAAACGGCCCTGCCCCTTTCGGGGCCGGGCCGTTTGGCGCACCGGCGATTGATGTTATTTCAGCGAGATGGTCTTGGTGTCGACCACTTGATCGTTGATTTTCAGCACGGCGGTCAGGCCAGTTGCCGGCAGTTGGGTGCTTTGGTAACGTACGTCCGTGGTGATGCCGGCGTTCAGGTCACGGCTCGAGATTAGCTTGCCACCGGCCGAGTACAGGTCCAGCGTAGCAGGGGCCGAGGTGTTGACGAGGTTGATCGTCAGCGGCTTACCGGCTTCGATCTTTTCGTTGTTGATGCGGATGTAGCCGTAGTCTTGGGCGGCAAAAGCGGTCGAACCAGCAGTGGCGGCAATGGCAGCGACGGTAGCAATAGCAAACAGGTTTTTCATTTTAGTCGTTCCTTGATGTCCCGGGATAGGGTCCTCGGGGTGTGTTGTAGGGCGGGGTGCATCGTCTGTGATGCAGCTTTTCGCCTTGTGTGAGCCGTATTTGGACTTGCAGCTGTGAAAGTTAAACTGGCGCAAGTGCACAGTATCTGTGCAGGCCCGAGCAATCACGTTCATGTCTATTTAGCGGGAAGCGGGCTTGAAAAGCGCGCACCGCACACCACGCGCGCAACGCAAAAGGGGCCGCCGAATGGCGACCCCCTGCGGATATTTGTGCATTGGTGCGCGTTAGTCGCCTTTGGTGATCGGCCCCAGCGTGCCGCGTCCCCATTCGGTCCACGACCCGTCATAGACGCTGCCTTGCTTGCCGATGCGCGCCAGACCTAATGCCAGCGTCGCCGCCGTCATCCCCGACCCGCAGCTGAGGACAGTGTCATCGCCAGCCTTACCTGCCAATAGCGCATCCAGCGTTTTTGCCGAAGCAAAACGGCCGTCGGGCGCGGTCAGTGTATCAAACGGCACGTTCGTGGCCCCGGGCATGTGCCCCGATTGCAGGCCGGGGCGCGGCTCGGCGACCTCGCCCTTGAAACGTGCGGCGCCGCGTGCGTCGATGATCGCGCGGGTACCCGCCGCCACGACATCGGCCATTTGGGGGCCAGACAAAACGCGGCCCGAACCCAGCACCCAGTCGCGCGCGGCGACGGTTGCGGCGGTTACGTCACCCGATTCTAGCGGCAGATTCTGTGCCGTCCACGCCAGCAGGCCGCCGTCCAGCACAAAGACATCCGGCACGCCGTAAGCGGTCAGGGTGAACCAGACGCGCGGGGCAGAAAAATGGTTCGGGCTGCGGTCATAGACCACCACCGGCTTTTGTCCGTCAATGCCAAGGGCCGCCATTGCCGCGCCGAAGGTCGCGGCATCGGGCATCATATGCGGCAGGTCGCTGGTCTTGTCGGCGATGTCATCAATGGGAAAGAACTGCGCGCCGGGCAGGTGGCTGTCCAGATACGCCTGCTTGGCAGCGTCGGCGTCGGCGGGCATGAGGTAGGTCGCGTCCAGCACAACGACATCGGCCAGATGTTCGGCCAACCATGCGGGGGTGACAAGCGGATCAGACATAGCGCGACTTTCGGTTTAATTGTCCACTATCAGCCTAGGTCAGCGCGGCGTGGCAAGCAAGGGATAGGGCCGCAGCCAGCACGCGCGCTAATAGAAATACCGGTTGCCGTCGGGCCGTGTGCCCGTTTGCAGCTGCGTGCCGTAAAGGTCGGAAAGCGCTGCGGCGGTGAGGGTTTCGTCGGTCGCCCCTTGCGCAATCACGCCGTCGCGCCCCAGCAGCAGCACGTGGTCGGCCAGCGCGACGGCTTGGTCGGGATCGTGGCTGGACAGCAGCACCGCTGTGCCCTGCGCCGCAAGGGACCGGATCGCCGCGTCGACCGCGCGGCGGTTTGCAATATCAAGGCTGGCGGTCGGCTCGTCCATCAAGATGCAGCGGGCCCCTTGCGTCAGCGCCCGCGCGATCAGCACTAACTGCCGCTGCCCGCCCGAAAGCCGCGTCACGGGCTGCGCGGCCAAGTCCATAATCCCGAGGCGATCAAGGGCGGTCTCGGCTGCGGCGATATCGGCTTTGCCGGGGCGGTCAAACGGTCCCAACCGGCTAGAGGCGCCCATCAGCACAATATCCAGCGCGCTATAGGCGAAGGCAGTCGAAAGCTGCTGCGGAACATGGGCCAGGTGGCGGGCAACGCTGCGGCGCGGCAGCGTCGACAGGTCCTCGCCTTGCACATAGACTGCCCCGGCCAAGGCGGGCGTTAGCCCCAGCAAGGTGCGCATCAGCGTTGTTTTTCCAACGCCGTTTGGGCCTAGAAGCGCCATAATCTCATGCGCTTGCAAAGCGAAATTTATCTGTTGCGCTAATACACGCGTGCCGTGCCCGATGGTCAGATCGCGCGCGGAAAGGGGGGCTAATCGCTCCATGGTTTTGCCCCGCGCGCGAGAAGCCAGACGAAAACGGGCGCGCCGATAACGGCGGTGAGGATGCCGAGCGGAACCTCCATCACAGCGATGCTGCGCGCGGCGGTATCAACCAGCACCATAAACGCCGCGCCCAGCAGCAAACTGGCGGGCAGCAGGCGGTCAAAGCGGGGGCCGACCAGCATCCGCGCCATATGCGGCACCATCAGGCCAACCCAACCGACAACGCCAGCAAGCGCCACGGCAGCGGCGGTGACCAGCGTGGCGCAAGCGATCACCAGCGCGCGCAGGCGCGTGGCTTGGATGCCAAGGGCGCGGGCATCGTCATCGCCCAGCGACAGCAGCCCGATGCGCCAGCGCAGCAGCAATAGCGGGGCCAAGCCGACCGCGATGGCGGGCAGGGCGGCCAGCACATCGGTGCGTTTTGCCCCCGCTAGCGATCCCATCAGCCAAAATGTGATGGCGGGCAACTGGTTGTCGGGGTCGGCCAGCAGCTTGACCATGGATGTGCCTGCCCCCGCCAACGCGCCGATGGCCATCCCACACAAGACCATGGTTAGCACTTGGCCCGCGCCGCGCAGGGCTGCGGTCAGGCCGAGAACCAACCCGACTGTCACCAGCCCCGCCCCGAAGCCCAGCAGTTGCAGCGCCATGACCGGCAGGCCCAGCAAAATACCCACCGACGCGCCAAACCCGGTTCCGGCCGAGACGCCCAAAATATCGGGTGATACCAGTGGGTTGCGAAAGGCGCTTTGGTAGGCCGCGCCGGCGCCCGCTAGGGCCGCCCCGACTAAGGCGGCTGCCAAGACGCGCGGCAGGCGAATGTTGAACAGCACTGTCGCCTGTTGCCCGCCCGCGCGGTCCCACAGCAGCAGCGCCAGAATACGGTGAACCGGCAGCGCGAAAGGCCCTGTCGCGATGGCGATCAGCACCACCGCAACAAGGCCCGTGACCAGAGCAATAAATGTGTCCCGATCACTCACCCAGAAGGGCGGCCATCGCCGCGTCATCGGGCGTCACACCATAGAACAAGCTGTAGAAGCCGCGGATGTCACCGGTCAGGTCGCTGGCCAACGCATCGGGGTAGAGCTTGTGTTCCAGCCAGATCACACCCGCCAGACGGTTGATCGAGGGCGGGCTGTCGATGAAGCCAAACGGTTTGTTCGGGGCCAGATAGACGCGCCCGTTTTCAACCGCCGGAATACCCTGCCATTCGGGCATGTCGGCGACATTGGCGGCGAAATCGGCGTCGACGGTGATGATCACGTCGGGCGCCCAGGCTTGCAACTGTTCGGCGCTGACGGTGGCAAGGCCGCTGCCCTCCACATCGGCCACGTTCACCCCGCCCACGCGGGCGATGATCTCGCCGTTGAGCGAGGCGGGCCCAGCGGTTTCCAACCCTTCGGGGCCACGGGCAAGATAAACGCGCGGACGGTCGGCCTGCGGCACGCTGGCCAGCAGGGTGTCAAGGCCCGCCAGCGTCGCGTCGGTGTATTCCGCCAGGGCTGCGCCACGTTCGGGGACGTTCAGCACATCGGCCATTTGGGTGATGGCGGCGGACATATTGGCGAACGATCCTTCGATCAACACATAGGGCAGGTTCGCTTGGTCCTGCACGCGGGTGGCCAGATCGGCATAGGTGGGGTTCACGGTGCCATAATCGACAATCATCTGCGCGCCCGACCCCAGCAGCGTTTCCAGATTCAGGGTATCGCCGCGGCCGGTCAGGCGGCCAAGGGTGGGTAGGTCATGCGTTGCGGGCAGCAGGTAGGGGCGGTCGCCCTCTTTCACGGGGTTGACCCAGCCGACCATTGCATCGGGCTTCAGTGCGTACAGCAGCACGGCGGCGGGCGGGCCGGCGGCAAAGACAGCCTCGGGGGCGGTGGGGATGTCTACGGTGCGGCCCGTCGCATCGATGATCGCGCGGGTTTGCGCCGTGGCGGCCAGCGGGGCCAAGGTGGCGACGGCGAGAGTCGCAAACGTAAGGGTCAGGCGGGGGATCATGGCAGGACTCCGAATTTGGGTTTGATGTCGACAAGGGGGGTGCCGTCGACGCAATCTAGGCCCCGCACCGTTAAAATCGGCCCCTCGACCCCGATCAGCCGCACGCGCGACGATGCAATCGGGTTTGGCCGCAGCGGCGAGCGGATAGCAAAAGTGCCGATGGATTGGTCGCCAAAACTGGGGTTCTGGCGCACGGCATCGCGGCGCGACAGGTGCATCCAATACAGGATTTGCAGCCAGTCTTTTCCGGCAACGCCCGCAAGGGCAGGCGCCCAAGGGGCGAAAACTTCGATGCGAAACAGCGGCCCATTGTCGGGGTCGCCGCGTTTGGGGCAGTCGGCCCGGGTCGCAAAGGGCGAGTGGATACGCCCGATAAACCACAGCTGCGCGTCAAACGTGGCAGGGGGCGTGGTGATTTCTTCGTGCGGGCGCAGATCGTCCTGAAGGGGGTCGTACGACATAGCTTACCCCATCCACGCGCGCAGGCTGACCGTATCGGCCTGCAGGCGGGCGGCGCTGCCATCGGCGAAAGCGTCGAATGCCGCTTGCCAATCGGGCGCGACGGCCACCAGCACAGGAATATCGCGCGCTAGCGCGTTGGCGATGGTCGGCACAAAGCCAAGGCCAGCGGCCTCTTGTTTGCCGAATTTGTTGACGACCAGCAGGCCGGTGCCATCGGGCAGGGCGGACATTGCGGACTCGACTTCCATGATGGCGGAATCGAGCGCGGCGACATCCAGCCGACACCCTGTGGAACCCGGCCCGAGGTCGGCGCTGATCACCCGCGTATCGCCGGTGGGCAGCAGCGTGATGACGATGCGCGGGCGCTGCCCTGCGGCTGGGGTGTCCGGTGCGCTCAGCGCGCCGACGATCGCGATATCGGACCCCAATTGCGCGATGGCACTGCGCAAACCAGCCTCGTCCTCGAGGGGGATGTAACCAAGACGCATGGGGCCTCCGCTGCGGGATTCGATGTGTATGAATAGACATATCGAAGGCTGTCCGGCAAGGGGCCACGCGCGGCGTGCCACGGTGACGCAGTTTACGCGTCTAATAGTCCCATGGCGCGAGCGGGATGTAGCGCAGGCTATCGCCGGGGGCGACGGTGGTGACATCTTCGGGCAGGTCTATCAAACCGTCGGCATAGGCGAGGCCGCTGATTCGGTTCGATCCGTGCGGTTTGAACACGTCCAGCGCGCCATCGGGGCGTAGGCGCGCGCGCAGGTATTCGCGCCGTCCGGCAGGTTTGCTGTGCGAGAAAGCTGCAGGCAGCGTATAGGCGGTCGGACGAGTGAACGCGCCGCCAGCGCGTTTTGCCAGCGCGGGCAGGGCAAAGATGATCGCACAAGTATAGGCCGCAACCGGATTGCCGGGCAGGCCGAAAACCGGCAGCCCTTTCCAATGGGTCAGCATTAGCGGGCGGCCCGGTTTCATCGCCACGCGCCAGTTCAGCACGGGGCTGTCGCGCAGCAGCAAGCGTGCGACCACGTCGTGATCGCCGCGCGATGCGCCGCCGCTGGTCACAATCGCATCCGCTTGGCTTGCCGCCGCATCCAGCGCAGCGCGCAAGCTGCCTTCATCGTCGGGCAGTAGCCCCAGATCGACCACGTCGTAGCCCTGCTGCTCAAGTAGGGCGCGCAGCATCGGGCGGTTGCTGTCAATCACGCGGCGGTCGGCGGTCGCGGCCAATTCGCGTCCGGTCGAGGCTAGTGCGACCCGCAGCTTTGGGCGCAAGGGTAGCGGGGCGTGACCCCAGCCCGCCGCAGCCAGCAACGCCAAATCGGTCGCCCGCAGGCGGCGACCGGCGGGCAGCAGCGGGGCGCCTTGGCGGATGTCCTCGCCCTGTAGGCGCATGTTTTCGCCGGCGCGTGGCGGGCGGGCAATATGCAGGGCAGGTCCCGCTCTGCTGCAAACCTCGTCCGGCACGACGGCGTATGTGTCGGGGGGTAGAGTCGCGCCGGTCATTATGCGCAAGGCCAACCCGGCGCCCACCGGATGGGTAGGGTGATCGCCCGCAGCGATCGAACCCGGGCGGATGGTATAGGATGACTCTGTCGGCGGCCCGCCCAACGCATAGCCGTCAACGGCGGCGTTATCGGCAATCGGGTGGTGGCGCAGGGCCGCGATTGCACGCGCCAGCACACGCCCGCGCGCATGGTCGGGGGCGCGAAATTCCACCCCGTCGATCGGGGCGATCTGCGCATCCAGCGCGTCAAGCACCCAATCGACACGGCGCACCTGATCGCTGTCGCAATCGGCAAAGCGGGAAACGGAGGGACGGGGAAGCGGCGACATTGCAGGATCTGTGATTGGGCGGCGCGCAGCCGACTACGGTGCCGTAGAAAGCCACGGCGCGGCAGCTTAGGCAAGCTATCACGTACCAAAGCGCGACCATTCACCGCGACGCCTGACTGAAAAAGCATCACCCGCTGCAGTCTTACGCTGGCGCGGGCTGCGCTGAAAATGCCCTGTGGTCACCGTTTCACACTTTGGTGCACCCCGCTGGTCTTCGCGCGACCGCCAGAATAACCAGCCGGAATATCATTATATCCCACGAGCATACCGATGCCGCGTCGCACCAAAGAACGTACCACTTTCGAAGCCATCGCAGCCGCTAGCGGTGTCAGCCTGAGCAGTGTGGACCGCGTTTTGAACGAACGCGGGTCAGTGTCGGAAAAGACGCGCGAGAAGGTGCTGACGGCGGCGCGTGCACTAGGGATCAACCGCGCTTTACCCGAGGCATGGCACCGCGTGCAGCACGTGGGAATCATCTTGCCGCGCAGTCGCAGCCAGCACTGGCAACTGTTAGACGACGCTTTCATCGGGTTTTCGCATGCGTTGCCGCGGTGGATGATTTTGCACCGCCAACGCGTGGCGCAAAACGACCTGAAGGCCTTACGCGAAGCGGTGATTGCGCCCGGCTTCCAGCGGGGCGGCCTTATCATCGCCCCCGATGCCGCCGACGAAATCGCCCCCGCGCTGCGCGAGATTATGGCGCGTGGCGAGCAGTTGATCACGTTGACCAACAACGTGCTGAACCTGCCCGATCACCCCTATAGCGGGATTGATCACGCCATGGCGGGGCGCACGATCGGCTATCTGATGCGCCGCTTAACACCTGGCGGTGGTCGCGTTGTCATCTTGCAGTGCAACAACCGCCGCCTTGAACATTTCGAACGTGTCAGTGGGTTTCAAAAGGCTTTCGGCGACGATGGCAGCCTGACAGTGCAACACGTGGATGAAGAAAACCCCGGCGCAGCCGAAGGGGCCATCCGCAAATTACTCGCCACAGGCGAGCGAATCGCGGGGCTTTATGTAACCGGAAACGTATCGGCCGAACTGGCGCCGTTGATTGCCGCGATGGGCCCCGCGCGGCCTGTTTGGATCACGCATGAACGGCTACCGCTGCATTGCGACTTGTTGCGCGCGGGCGTTCTGGACTTTGTCTTGGACCAAGACGCGGCGGCGCAAGCGGCGTGGGCGCTGTCCGAGATGGTTCGGGCGCTGTCGGGCGAATGCTGGGCAGGGGGGCAGGTGCAGGCCCCCGAATTGCGGCTGTATTGCCGGGAAAACCTTCCGTGATCGTCCCGTAAAAACCCCGATTTTGACGAAAAGCTGTCAAAATCGGGAATGATGGCTCCGCGCTAAACCCGCTAGTGAGGTCGCAGTGGGCTATATGCGGCCGATTGATTTGTCGCCCGAATGCGACCTTGACCGGATTTCACGGGATGTGGGTGCAGGGCGACAATTTCATTGGTGACGCTGCGTAACTCATGCTAACATCCGCGTAATCCCGCTTTGAGCCAGTAAAACGAGCCAGAAGAAAATGGACATGAAATCCTTTAGAATTGACACGCGGCTGTCGCGACGGGGGCTGCTACGCGGCGCTGTGGTCGCCTCGGCCATCGCGCTGACGGCATCGCTATCAGGTACGGCGGTTTTCGCCCAAGGCGTGACTGCGACGAACTTCGTCACCCTATCGCAGGTGCTGACGATGCGCCCGCAGCTGGACCCCGAAATCGCCGCCCGCGCGCTTGATGCCCTCAGCGGCGAGGACGACGGTTTTGCGACAAAGGCCCAAGCGCTGATGGATGCTGTCACCGCTGAAAACTTTAGCGATATGGATAGCTTCAACGATTTCATCGCCAAGCACGAAGACCTGCGTGATACGGCGATGAAGATCATCTCGGCGTGGTATTTGGGCTATACCGGAACGCAAGACGGGCACGGGTTTGATGATACGGCCCGCTTTGTCACCTACCGCAGTGCGCTGATGTACGAATCGACCATCGATGCGACGGTCATTCCCACCTATTCGCGCGGCGCGCCGAACTATTGGGCCGAACCCCCTGCAACAGTCGCCAACGACTGATCGGCTCACCACAGATTTTCAGCTAGCGAAGGCAAGCAACATGGCTGATTTTGATGCCGACGTGATCGTCATCGGTTCGGGCGCGGTGGGAAGCAACGCCGCCTACGAACTGGCCAAAGAAGGTATTTCCGTTATTTTGATGGAGGCAGGCCCCCGCCTGCCGCGTTGGAAAATCCTGGAAAACTTCCGCGCCTCGCCCCGCAAGGGCAACCACAACGACCCCTATCCAAACCTGCCGTGGGCGATCAATTCGTTCACCGAAGGCTATCTGGAACAAACCGGATCATTCGATCTTATGCCCGGCATGCTGCGCCTGCTGGGCGGCACCACCTGGCACTGGGCGGCAGCCACTTGGCGCTACACGCCCGAAGACATGAAGATCAACACTCTCTATGGTGTCGGGCGCGACTGGCCTATGGAATACGACGAGCTTGAGCCCTTCTACGGCTTGGCCGAGGAAGAGCTGCGCGTCGCCGGTTCCGATAGCGAAGACCAGAATGGTCACGGTCGGGATATGCAATATCCGCCGCGTTCAACCCCTTATCCCGCACCGCCCGAGGCCGAGACGTATTACTTCAAACGTTTGAAAGAGCGCCTGTCCCCCGAGGGCTACCACTTCATCCACGAGCCGAACGCCCGTCCGACGATCAGCTTGCAGGGCCGTCCGGCCTGTACCGGTAACAACAACTGCATGCCTGTGTGCCCGATTGGCGCAATGTATTCGGGCAATATGACAGCCGAGAAAGCCGAGGATGAAGGCGCACAAATCCTGACCGAGGCCGTCGCCTACAAGTTGGAAACGGGCGAGGGCGACAAGATTGTGGCCGTCCACTACAAGTCGCCCGATGGTGAAAGCCACCGTCTGACGGCCAAATACTTCATCGTCGCAGCGAACGGCTACGAGACGCCCAAGCTGCTGATGATGTCGGATGTCGCCAATTCGTCGGACCAAGTCGGCCGGAACCTGATGGACCACACCGGTATGGGCCTGCAATTCTTTGCAGACGAAGCCCTGTGGCCGGGTCGTGGCCCCGTACAGCAAGGCGGTATCTTTAACTGGCGCGATGGCGACTTCCGAAAGGATCACGCCGCGATCAAACACTCGCTGTCGAACAACGTGCCCAACAAGGTCGTGACCGAATACCTGCTGAAGCAGGGCGTCGTCGGATCTGAACTGGACGAGCAGATCCGCCACCTGTCGGCCCGATTTGTCGATGTGTCGACCGTGTTCGAAATGCTGCCGCACCCCGAAAACCGGTTGCAGCCGCACCCGACGCGCGTCGATGCGCTGGGGATTCCGACCCTCACGATCCACTACGACGTGGATGATTATGTGAAGGCCGCTGTTCCGGTCGTGAAAGCCGACTATGCCAAGTTCGTCGAGGTTATGGGCGGCACCGTCTATGACGATGACACCGGCTTCCAGAACCGCGACCACATCATGGGCACCGTCATCATGGGCGACAGTGCGGATAATTCGGTTGTGAACCACGAATGCCGCACTTGGGACCACGAAAACCTGTTCCTTGCGACCACAGGCGTGATCCCTGCATCGGGTCTGATCAACCCGACGCTGACGGCTGTCGCGCTGGCGATCCGTTCGGCCCAAATCATCGCGAAGGAGATTTGATCATGAAAAATCGTGTTCTGATCGCTTTTGCCGCTGGGACCGTTTTGGCTGCGCCTGTCATGGCCCAAACGACCGACGCGTCGGTTTTGGATGCCGGCCGCGCCTTGGTTGAAACCCACAACTGCACGGGCTGCCACACCGAAACACTGGGCGGCCAATTCTTTGGCGGCTGGTACGTGCCGAACATCTCCTCGGACCCGATTGCCGGTATCGGCGGTTGGACCATTGAAGAGCTGGTCGAATACCTGCGCGATGGCAGCACCGCCAAAGGGCAAGCAGCTGGGTCGATGGCTGGTGTTGTGGGCAGCGTCACGCGTCGCATGACCGATGACGAATTGACCGCGCTGGCGACCTATCTGAAGTCGACTGACCCTGTGTCCGATCCGGATGTAAAGCAGCCTGCGTTCAGCTTTACGACCGCGCAACCGGCTTCGGTCATCTCGCTGGATCCGGCGATCGACCAGTCAAACCCCGAAGCCAAGGTCGACCTGTCGACCACCGACGGGGCCGAGCTTTATGTCGCGGCCTGCGCAACCTGTCACATGCCCAACGGCGAAGGCACGGCTGACCACTTCTACCCGTCGCTGGTTGGCAACGGCCGTATTGGTGGCCACACGCCGAACAACCTTGTGCAAGTCATCTTGCATGGTGTGACGCGCGACAGCAACCGCGGCTTCCCCGTTGCCATGCCGGCCTATGCGGCTGACATGAACGACGAACAGATTGCCGCCGTCGCGAATTACGTGTTCGCGCGCTTCGGCAACCCCGACCTTAGCGTGACGGGCGACGATGTGGCCCTGCTGCGCGACCGCAAAAATCTGCCGGGCCAGGAATAATTCTGTCCTAGCAATTACCGTTCACGGTAACGAAAGGGATCGGGCGCAAGCCCGGCCCTTTTTTGCTGCAAAACCTTGTGAATTTGCCATCATATCCACGCATTACCGGAGAGGGCCATGATCGACACGGTTGCTGCCGTTTGGGACGATGTCGCCACATCCTTCACCGCGACGCGCCCCGAAGTGGCTTTTTTCGGCTGCTGATTGCGGGGGCGCTTGGCGCGATGATCGGGTTTGAGCGCGAGGTGAACAACCGCCCCGCTGGCCTGCGCACGCATATCCTCATTGCCGTGGGCGCGTGCCTGTTCGCCTTGGTCGCGTTCGAGTTGATCGACGTTGTCCAGCGCGATGCGACCGCCGTATCGGGCGACCCGCTGCGATTGATCAGCGCCATCACGTCGGGCGCGGCGTTTTTGGCGGCGGGGTCGATCATCACCAGCGGGGGCCGCGTGCAGGGGCTGACAACCGGCGCGGGCATGTGGATGGCCGGGGCCATCGGGCTGGCCTGCGGCATCGGGCGGATCGGGCTGGCGGCCATGGCCACCGTTTTGGTGCTGGCGGTGCTGCTCGCGCTATCGCCGCTGAAACGCAAACTGGGCCAGCCCGATGACGACGATTAATCCGGCAATGTGACGGGGCCGAGCTGCGGGTAAAGATCACCGGGGCCCGGGTTTTCGGGGGCGCTTTGCCCGCCGAAATGGGTCATGATGCCCCAAACCGCATTCAGGGCCGTCTGCACGGCCCCCTCGACCCACGCGGGGGTAAAGCTGACACCGTCGCCTGCCATGAAAATACCGCGCTGTGCGGGGGGCATATCGGCCTGCATGAAATGGCCGAACATACGGCAGTTATAGCGGTAATGGCCAGGCAACGCGCCTTTAAAGGCGCCAAGGAAGTTCTCGTCCGCCTCCCAACTGACACAAACGGGGTTGCCGCGGATGTGGCTGGCAATATCGACGCCGGGGTAGATCTTGGCAAGCGCATCAAGTGCCAGCTTCACGCGCGCCTCGGCCCCGATGGGCAGCACTTTCAGCGCATCGGTCATCCACGCATAGGATAAGCAAATCACGGCGGGCTGGTCAGGGCCGTTGTCAAAGAAATAGGTGCCGCGCGTGATACGGTCGGTCAGCGTCATCGACAGTAGTGGCTGGCCGGTGGTTGGGTTGATGTCGTGCCAGAAGGGGCGGTCGACCATGACGAATGTCTTGGCCGCCTGCATATAACGGGTGCGATCCAGCGCCATCCACAGCTTTTGGCTGAAAATATCCTCGTCCACTTGGATCGAGGTTGTTAGCAAGTGGCTTTGGCACGTCACCAGCACCGCGTCATACGCGTCGCGGTTGCCCCATTGGTCGGTCACCGCGAACCCCGTGCCGCTGCGGGCAATGCCCACGGCGCGGCTGCGGGTCGCGCCGCTGTTCAGACGCTCCAACGTCATATCAGCGCCCCAATGGGCGCAGTTGGCGGGCGTGCGCCACAGGCGGTGCAGCACGTTTTCGACGCCGCCTTTGATGTAGAACTGGTTGTCGTCCAGCTCGGTCAAGTTCACGCGCAGGATCTCGAGCATGGAATTGGGAAAGTCGGAATCCCACCCGCCGGTGCCGAAGCCGACCTGCCCGAAAACCTCGCGATGGCGAAAATCAAGCGCGCTGAAAGCCGATGATGTTGTGACGAAATCATAGAATGTCCGTTCGTCCCACGCAGCAACCAACGGATTCCAAAGGGCTTTCACCGCTGCACTGTCCCGCGCGCGGATCGCGTCTTGCAGCGCCGAAAACTGGGCACCTTCCTCGAGCGCGCTGGCGTAGGCCGCCGCAACATCGGCATAGAGGGGGGGCAGGTCATCTTTCGTGCGGGCGAACAGGGTCTCGCCCTCGAGGTCGATGACGGTCGACCCTGCGGCAGATGTCAGCGGGTTCGGGAAAGGGGCGGTTTCGCTGCCAGTCGCGGCTACATAATGGTAAAACGCGCGCGACGAGATGGGGAAACGCATCCCGCCCAGTTCAGCAATAACGCCGTCGCTGCCTTCGAAAACCTCGGACCGCAGGCGGCCCCCGAAGCGGCCGGATTCATAGATGATCGGCTGCAGCCCAAGGCGCATCAACTCGTACCCCGCCGTGATGCCTGCCGCCCCTGCGCCGATGATGGCGACACGCTTGCCGTGAGCCTGCGCCGGGATCCGCCCAAGGCCCGCCGGATGGGTCAGCCAATCGTCATAGGCGAAGGGAAAGTCGGGGCCGAATGCGGTAATATGTGACATGATCGCTGCTTTATCTGGCGTTTTCATGACTATAGCCTGTTTGCGCCGTCATGCTATGGTGAAAGAAAAGAGGGTGGGAATGAAGCTGGGCGTCTACCAATCCGCGCCGACAGATGGTGACACTGCGGGGACCTTTGCAACGATCGCTCGCGTTTTGGCCGATGCGGCAGGGCAGGGTGCTCAGATGTTACTGCTGCCCGAGCTGATGCTGCCGGGCTACAACCACCCCGCGCTGCACGCCATCTTGGCGCAGTCGCAGGGTGGCCCTTGGATAGCCCAGTTGCAAAGCATTGCGGCCGCTGCTGGGTGTGGCATCACGCTAGGCTGGGCTGAGCGCGCGGGGACGGCCGTCTACAACGCCGTCACCGCCATCGGCCCCGATGGCAAATTGCTGGGCCACTACCGCAAAATCCAGCTGTTCGGCGCGATGGAGCGCGCGAGCTTTACCCCCAGCGACGACGGCTACGTGACGTTTGATCTGCACGGGCGCCGCTTTGGCTTGCTGATTTGCTATGACGTCGAATTTGCCGCCCACGCCGCCGCCCTGCGCGATCGCGGCGCCCGCGTGATATTGGTGCCGACGGCCAATCCGGCGGGCTACGAACACGTCCAGCGCGTCTTGGTGCCCGCCCGCGCGTACGAGGCGCGCGCCATTATCGCCTATGCCAATTTCAGCGGTGATGACGCTGGGCTGCACTTCGGCGGTGGCTCGTTGGTCGCAGGGCCGGATGCTGGCGTGATGGCCAGCGCCCCCGCCGATGGCCCCGCCCTGCTGGTCGTGGATCTTGCGGCAGCAGATGCCATCGATGGCGCGCTTTTGTCGACGCAAGATGCAGATTACCGACCGCAGCACGCTACCCCGCCCCGACAAGAAAACTGACCACAACCGCGCCGATCACGGTCAGCACACTGCTGAACCCAGGGTTCCAGCGCCGTGCGGCGTGCGGCGCGCTGACCCCGCAAGCGCGGGCCAACAGCAGGTTCATAGCACTGACGGGCGAGACTGCGATCGCGCTGGCCCAGCCAACGGCCAGCACCAACCCCAACGCCAGCGGATGGTCTTGCCCCAAGGGGCCGGTGCCGAATATCTGCGCTGCGATCACCACAACGATGGAATTGGGCAGATACAGCGCCGCGCTGAGGGGGATGAGCACCAATAGCCCCAACAACACGGGCAGCGTGCCCGCGCCTGCGCCAAAACTTCCCGCCCCCAAATGCGCTGCCCCCACCAATGCGGCGATCATGGTGCCTATGACGTTGGCGGCCATGAAAATGGCGCCCTCGCTGCGCATATCGCCCAGACCTGATACCGCTTTTTGATAGGCGCGCAGGCGGGTGCCGTCGCTGGGCGGCGAGGCCTCGGCCAGCAGCCAAATGGCTGCAAAGGCGGGCAGCACGGTGATGGACGCGATGGTAAAGCTCACGCCGGCCCAATGGTGTAGCAGCAGTGTCAGCGCCAGAACCAGCGCGCAAATCAGCAGAACCTGCAGCAGCGCGCGTGGTGACCGTGTGCCGGGTTGCTGGGGCAGGTGGGCGATGGTGGCCTCGGGCGGCAGCAGCGGCCAGCGGGCGGTGATGGCCAGCGCCACAACTGTCGTCGCAGCCGCCAAAGCCAAAAATGCGGTGGGGTTCAGCGCCGGAATGCCCGCGATGACGATGGCAAACCCGATCCCGAGGGGTGACCAAATCGACACCAGCGCGGCCCCGCGCATCGCGGCGACGACCATCGCGCGGCGGGTGGGGTCGGTGACATGGGCCTCGTCCGGGCGGCGCATCAGGTCGCCGATCATGGTGATGATGCCGACGTTGAACAGCAGCGCCAAGCCCATCGCCCCCGCATTCAGCGCGCCATACCGAAAGCGCGGTGTAAAGCTGGTCAGATAGCCCGCCGCATCTTGAACGCGGGGCGATCGGCGCACGGGGTGGCGCAGTAGTGCGATCACGGTCATCAGCGCGGCAAAGCCGACACCCTGTGCCATCGCGCGCGCCAAGGCTTGCGGCCCGTCCGGCAGCGCCATCAAGACAGCGCCAGCCAAGGCCGCCAAGGGCAGAAACAGCCGGGCCAGCCCCAGCAGACGGGGGTAGTGGGCGGTCACATCCACCAGCATCAGCCCCGCAGCCAGCAGTACCAGCGCATCGCTGCGCAGGTAGCTGCCCAGCAGCAGGCACGCCAGCATGGCCAGTTGCACGGCGTTTGCCCAACGCGCGGCCACGGGGCGTCAGGCCCGTGTCAGGGTGCTGCAGGCGGCTGCAATGCGGTCCAGCGCCTCCTCCAGCTCGGCCATGGCGGTCGCGTACGAGATGCGGAAATAGGGTTGCAGCCCGAACGCCGCCCCCGGCACCGTCGCGACATAGCTGCTCTCCAACAGCCAGCTGCAAAAGTCGCGATCGCTGGCCAGCACGTCACCGCTGGGGGTGCGTGCGCCGATCAGGCCCGCGCAACTGGCAAAGGCATAGAACGCGCCTTCGGGCTGACGGCAGGTGATGCCATCAATCGCATTGAGGCGCTGGACGACCAGGTCGCGGCGGGCCGCAAAGCTGGCCGCGCGGGCGGCAACTTCGTCCTGCGGGCCGTTCAGGGCGGCGACCGCAGCCGCCTGCGCCATCGAGGCGGGGTTGGATGTCGCCTGCGATTGCACCACCGCCATCGCCTTGATCAGCGCGGCAGGGCCTGCGCCATAGCCGATGCGCCAGCCTGTCATGGCATAGGCCTTGGACACGCCGTTGACGATCAGGCAGCGCGGGCGGATGGCGCTATCGACCGCGACGGGCGAGACGCATTTGAACCCGTCGTATGTAATGTGTTCATAGATCTCGTCCGTCATCAGCCAGACCTGAGGGGCAGTTTTCAGCACATCGATCAGCGCCTGCAGTTCGGCAGCGTCATAGGCCGCGCCTGTGGGGTTCGACGGGGTATTCAACATCAGCCAACGCGTTTTGGGCGTGATGGCGGCTGCCAGCGCGGCGGGTTGCAGCTTGAACCCGACGCTGTCATCGCAGGGGATCAGCACCGGAACGCCGCCCGCGATTTTGACGATTGCGGAATAGGTTGTCCAATAGGGGGTGGGGATGATCACCTCGTCGCCGGCGTCCAGCGTGGCCATCATGGCATTATAGATGATCTGCTTGGCCCCTGCCGCCACGGTCACCTCGGCGGGGGTGTAGGTCAGGCCGTTTTCGCGCTGCAGCTTGGCGCAGATGGCGGCTTTCAGCGCAGGGGTGCCGTCAAGGGCGGTGTATTTGGTATCGCCCCCTTCGATGGCCGCGACGCCTGCGGCTTTGACATGCAGCGGCGTGTCGAAGTCGGGCTCGCCCGCACCCAGCACGATCACGGGGTGTCCCGCATCGGCCAGCGCCTTGGCACGGGCGCCGATGCGCAGGATTTCGGAAACGGCCAGCCCCTCGAGGCGGGCGGCGGGGCGGAAAGTGTCGGTCATCGCAGCCCCCGTTTAGACGATGCGGTTGTGCAGCGCGCTGCTGCCCGCCCACAGGGTTTCGAGGTTACGCGTCAGAATTTCCAGGACGTTCCGCTCGTAAACTTGCGTCTCGCCCGCCGAATGCGGGGTCAGAACGACGTTCGGCATGGCCCAAAGGGGCGAGTCAGCGGGCAGCGGCTCGACCGTGGTGACATCCAACCCCGCGCCGGCCAAACGGCCCGCTTGCAGCGCGGCGATCAGGGCGTCCTCGTCAACCACGGGGCCGCGCGCGACGTTGATCAGATGGGCGGTCGGCTTCATCGCGGCCAACACGTCGGCGCTGACAAGGCCGCGCGTCTCATCCGTCAGGGGGCAGGACAGCACCAGCACGTCGGCGCGGGGGGCGATGTCGCGCAGGGCGGTGAAGGGGAAGACCTCGTCCGCAGCGCCTGCACCCTTCGCGGTGTCGCGGCGCACCCCAATCACGTGCATGTCGAACGCCTTGGCCAGCTTGGCAATGCGGTCGCCAATATGGCCGGTGCCGACGACGACCATGGTCTTGCCGGGGGTTTCATCCTCGCGATCGGCAGGGTTGCGCTGTTCAGGGCGCCAGTGGGTGGCAGACTGGTTGTCGCGCGCGCTGGCAATGCGGCGGGTCAGCGCCAGCATCAATGCCATGGCATGGTCGGATACGGCGTTCTTGTTCACGCCTTGCCCGCTGGCCAGCAAAATACCTTGATCCTGAAACGCCACCAGATCGTATTGGTTCGTCCCCGAGCTGACCGATTGCAGGTATTTCAGCCGCGTTGCATGGGGCAAAAGGTCGTTCTTCCACAGTCCTGATACGACCAGCACGTCGGCCTCGGGCAGCTTGTCTTGCAGGTCGGCGTAGGTGGCGACCTGCATCGTTTCGATATCGGGCGAAATCCCCGCAAAGATCGGCTTCATGTCATAAGCCCCATGCGCAAACAGGATCCGGATCTTGTCGCGCGTGGGGATCAGGGCTTGGGTGTCGGTCATGGTGGGGCCTTTAGCGAAAGCGGGTGGGGGAAAACGGCTGCGCTGCCAGTGGCAGCGGCGACGCGGTGATCAGCGCCGCGACTTGCGCGGCGGTAACGGGGGCGGCGGCCAGCCCGACGTGGCCGTGGCCGAAAGCGTGGATGACCTGCACACAGCCGCGCGCGGGCCCGATGACCGGCAACCCGTCGGGTGTTGATGGGCGGTGGCCCAGCCAGCGAGTCACTTCGGTCGGCTCAAAACGCAGCTGCGGGTAGGCAATCTGCATATTTTTTAATAAGATATCGGCGCGCTTCCAGTTGGGCGCGGCTGTCGGCACGGCGATTTCCACTTGTCCCGCCGCGCGCAGCCGCCCTGTCAGCGGCGTGTTGGCCATCTTCCCTTCGCTCGGCATCACGGGGCGGGTCGGGCCACCGCGCGCATGCGGCACTTCGACATGATAGCCGCGTTCGGACACTAACGGGATCCGATCCCCCAACTGGCGGGCGAGTGCGGCGGATTGGTAGCCGGCTGCGATTACGGCATGTGTGCATGCGACAGGGCCAACTGTTGTTTCAACGGCTTGCAAACCGCTGCCGCGCACGAACCCCGTCGCGCGGGCCTGCACAAATTGTGCCCCGCGCCCCTCGGCTGCGGCGACCAGCGCGGCGACATAGGCACCCGGGTCGGTGCAATGCGCGCCTTCCTCGACCACCGCGGCAAAGGCATAATGGGGGCTTAGCGCAGGCTCGAACGCGCGCAGGGCGTCGCCCTCGACCTCGCGCCACTGCAGGCCGTTCGCGCGCCGTAGCCGCCACGCCAGCGATTCTGCCGTGAACGCCGCGCGGTCGGGGTAGGCGTAGAGCAACCCATCGGTGCGGATATAGTCGGATAGCCCGTGGCGGGCGGCCAGCGCGCTGTGGCGGGCGGGCCCGTCATGCAGCAGCGCCCAAAGCGTTGCCGCAGTCTTGGTCACGCGTTGCTCGGTCGCGCCGGCGGCCAAAAAGCGGACAAGCCACGGCAATAGGCGAGGCAGGCTGGCCCAGCGAATGGTCAAGGGGCCCATCGGGTCCAGCAGGTAACGGGGCACGTTGCGCCACAGCCCCGGCATCGACATCGGGATGATCGAAGCGGGGCTGATGAAGGCGCCATTGCCATAGCTGGCCGCTTGCGCATCACCAGCGCGCGCAGGGTCGATCAACGTAACGCGCACCCCCTTGTCCAGCAGGGCATGGGCCGTTGCCGCACCAACGATACCTGCCCCGATGACCGCGACATGTGCTGTCTGTGGCATGACTGCCCCTTTTGACTGCATCCCTGATTTTGGCGTTGCGGGCTAAATCAGGGGCCTTCACTTCATTTATGCTTAAATTCACATCTTACGGCTGCAAATTAGGGCGGAATTTAAGCGGTTCTTGTGGGGCTAATCCTAGCGCCGCCAGTGCCCAAGGCGGAAACCTTGAAAAGTGGTTGGACCATGACTTTTGATCATAGCGATCAGGAGACTTGCCCATGCGCCGATTCCTCCCCTCGCTTTCGGCCTTGCAGGCCTTCGATTCAGCGGCGCGGCAGCTTAGCTTTACGCGCGCGGCTGAGGACCTGATGCTGACACAAAGCGGTATCAGTCGGCAGATCACCAATCTGGAAAACTACTTGGGCGTGCGCTTGTTTGAACGCACCGGGTCCCGGCTGGTGTTGACCGATGCCGGGCGATCATATGCAGCGGATGTGCGCCAAACCCTCGACCGGCTTGAGGAGGTGTCGATCGATGCCGTGCGGGGCCGCAAGGCCGACACAGGGCTGGTGCTGGGCGCGCATCCCACATTCGCGCTGCGGTTTTTGCTGCCGCGCTTGCGGGCTTTTGGCGCCGCGTTTCCTGCCACCCCGCTGGAGATCGCGGCGCTGCCCCAAAACGTCGACCCCGCCGCGATCGAGGCTGACATAGCCATTATGCGTGGATCTGGTAGCTGGCAGGGCACACGCACGCGCGAATTTTTTGCCGAAAAGCTGGTCGTTGTCGCCAGCCCCGCATTCGTCGCGCGCTTCGCCCCGCCAGCGGGCGAAATCGACTTTGCGCATCTGCCCACGCTGCAAAATGCCAGTCGACCCAGCCTGTGGCTGCAGTGGTTACGCATGTCGGGCGTGGCCCATCAGGGGGCCATTGCCGGTCTGCGCCTGCCGCAAAGCCAGATGCTGATCGCCGCCGCGCAGGACGGGCTGGGCCTTGCGGTTCTACCGCTGCACTACGTGGCCGATGCGCTGCGCGACGGCAGCTTGGTCGCGCCATTCGGCCCGCCGGTTGCCTCGGGCGAGTCGTACTGGATCGTCACACCCGAATCCAAAAGCCACCGCGCGGCGCTGCTGGATGTGCGCGATTGGCTGCTGCGCGAAGCCGAGGGCATGACCCGTGCAATGGCCGCCCTGCATGAGTTTAAGTCATGATAGATACACTATAACGGGCCTCCCGCCGCGGCGGGGGCCCTTCTAGGCTGCAGCCAGAACCATGCCCGCATTCCATTTCAAAACACACAATCGGTGAAAAAAGGCGGCACTGAATCCGCACACAATCGCACCGACCTTTCAACAGGGGAAATGTATGACCTTCACGACTTTTGCCCGCAGTATCGGGCTTGCGGCCTTCCTGTCGACGACGGCCCTCGGCAGCAGCGCTTGGGCGCAGTCGATCGCCATCGCTATCGGATCGGAACCCTCGACACTTGATCCGCAGCTGCGTGACGACGGTGGCGAGCGGATGGTAAACGACAATATTTACGAAGCCCTGCTGGCGCGCACCCCCGAGGGCGAGTTGGTGCCCGGCCTTGCCGCCGCGCTGCCCGAACAGCTGGATGCGCTGACATGGCAGTTCAAGCTGCGCGATGGCGTCACTTTCCACAATGGCGCGCCGTTCAATGCGGCCGCGGTTGTCGCATCGGTCGCGCGGGTTATTGATCCGGCCAACAATTCCGAACAGATGGCGTATTTCGGCACCATCGCGGGGGCCGAGGCGGTCGATGACCTGACCGTGAATATCACCACGACCGGCCCCGACCCGATTCTGCCCTCGCGGATGTATTGGATGAAGATGATCGAGCCGGGCCATGCCGCCACCGGCGATATCGCCAGCGAAGCTGTCGGCACCGGCCCCTACAAGCTGCAAAGCTGGAGCCGCGGCACCGATCTGGTCTTGGTCGCCAACGCCGACTACTGGGGCGGCGCACCCGAAATCGACGAGGCCACCTACCGCTTTGTGGCCGAGCCGGGCACCCGCCTGTCGGGGCTGATGGCGGGCGAGTTTGATGTCGTCACCGCCCTGATGCCGGAATTTACCAGCGCCGTGCCGAAGTTTGCCGCCGTCGCGGGCCTTGAAACATCGGTTTTCGTGGTCGGCACGGATAACGAGGTGACGGGCAACCCGCTGGTGCGCGAGGCGCTGAATCTGGCGATTGACCGCCAGGCGATGGTTGACAGCCTGTTCATGGGCTATGCGCAAATTGCCAAAGGTTCGCACATCAATCCCGCCGCATTCGGCTTCAACACCGCGTTGGATTCCTACCCCTACGACCCCGATCGCGCCCGCGCCCTACTAGCCGAGGCCGGAATGGAAGGCGCTCCCATTACCGTCGTCGGCGAATCCGGCCGCTGGCTGAAAGACCGCGAGCAGATTGAGGCCGTTGCCGCCTATTGGGCCGAGATCGGGTTGAACGTGACAACGGATATTCAGGAATTCTCGGTCTACCTTGATAGCCTGATGGGCAGCGGCCCGCGCCCCGACGCGATCTTCATCGCCAACTCGAACGAGCTGCTGGATGCCGACCGCGAAATGTCGTTCATCTATCATATGGACGGCGCCGCAGCGTCGAATTCCGATGCCGAAATGGCCGCGATGATCGATGCCGCCCGCGTCGAAACCGACGTCGAAAAGCGCCAAGCGATGTATGGCGAGATCCAGCAGCACGCGCACGACCTGAACTACACCGTGCCGCTTTTCAACCTGCAAGACATCTATGGCATGTCGACGCGGATGGAATGGCAGCCGCGCTCGGACGCCAAGCTGATCATCGCGGAAATGACAGTCAGCGAGTAAAAAAGCTGGTAGCCCGCGTGCGGGCTACCGTCCTCGCCCACCAAAATCTTACTACAGGACCTGCCTCGTGTTGGACTTCATCCTTCGTCGACTGCTGCAAGGTGTGCTTGTCGTCTTTGGCGTGACGACGGCCGTTTTTCTGGCTACCCGCACCTTTGGCGATCCGGTGGCGCTGATGCTGCCACTGAGCGCGACGGCCGAACAGCGCGCGGCCTTCGCCGCGCAACTGGGGCTGGACCAACCGCTGCCCACGCAATTCGCTCGCTTCTGCTGGGACATCCTGACGTTGAATTTCGGCGACAGCACATGGCAGCGGCGGGCGGCCGTTGACGTGGTGTTCGAACGGTTGCCGTTCAGCCTGATGTTGATCAGCGCGGGGCTGGGCGTTGCCATCATTCTGTCGGTGCCGCTGGGGGCGATTGCGGCCCTGCGTCCGGGCGGGGTGGTTGACCGGCTGACAACATCGGTGGGGCTTTTGGGGCTGGCCATGCCGCAGTTCTGGGTGGGCTTGATGGCGATCATGGTCTTTGCCGTCTGGCTGAAATGGCTGCCCACATCGGGGGCAGGGTCAGTCTGGCACCTTGTGCTGCCTGCCGCCACAATGGCATTGGCGCCGCTGGCGCGCTTTACCATGATGGTGCGTGCCAACATGATCGAGGAACTGAACAAACCCTATGTCAAAACCGCCCGCGCCAAGGGGCTGAGCTTGCCGCGCATCCTGCGCATTCACACGCTGCGCAATATTTTGGTGCCCTTCATCTCGATCGCGGGGTGGGAATTCATCACGGCGCTGTCGGGCTATACGGTGGTGATCGAAACCGTGTTCGCCTGGCCCGGGCTGGGCAACACCGCCGTGCAAGCGATCAAGCGCGGCGATCTGTTTCTGATGCAGGCCATTGTTTTCATCATCGCCGGTCTTATCGTGGTGATCAGCATCTTGCTGGACATCATCGCCAAATCGGTCGACCCGCGGATCGAGTTGAACTGATGGCAGCCGCGCTTTTCACCCGTTTCAAAGCGTTCTGGCTAGAGCTTTGGGCCGACAAAATGGCGGCTTTCGGGCTGATCGTCATCGTCCTCATCCTGCTGACCGCGCTGTTTGCGCCGCTGCTGGCCCCCTATGATGCCAGCGCGCAGGCCCTGACCAGCCGCCTGACGCCACCCGTTTGGCATGAGCGTGGCAGCTGGGCGCATATTCTGGGCACCGACAATTTGGGCCGCGATGTCCTCTCGCGGTTAATATGGGGCGCGCGGGCAACGCTGATGATCGGCATTCTGGCCAGCCTGATCGCCGCGACCTTGGGCACCTGTATCGGGCTGTGGGCGGGCTATGCAGGCGGGCGGACGGATTCCGTGCTGATGCGACTGGTGGACATTCAGGTATCATTCCCCGGTATCTTGCTGATTTTGCTGATTGTCGGGGTCATCGGGCCGGGGGTGTGGACGCTGGTTATCGTACTGTCCATCACCAACTGGATGGTGTACGCGCGCCTTGTGCGCGGCATCGTATCGGCTACGCGCCAGACCCCTTATGTCGAGGCGGCCGAGGTGATTGGCTGCAAACCGGCCCGCGTCATCTTCAAACACATCCTGCCGAACCTTGTCTCGCCACTTCTGACGCTGTTGATCTTGGAATTCACCAATATCGTACTGGCCGAGGCTGCGGTCTCATTCCTCGGGTTCGGGGTGCAACCGCCAGCAACGTCATGGGGCCTCGATGTGGCGTCGGGGCGCGACTACCTGTTTATCGCGTGGTGGCTGGTCACATTCCCGGGCCTTGCGATTGTCGCAACCGTGCTGTCGATCAACCTGTTCGCCAACTGGCTGCGCGTCACCACCAACCCCGAGGAGCGCGAGAAACGCTTTGCCCGCAGCTTGACGGCCCGCCGATGCAAGATCGCCCCTTCCGCCACAAAGACCCCCACAAAGGACAGCGCATGAGCCATCCCCTGTTGCAGGTCGACAATCTGGAAGTCGCGTTTGATACGCGCGACGGTACCGTCCACGCGCTGCGCGGCGTAAACTTGACGCTGGCGCGCGGCGAGACGCTGGGCATCGTCGGTGAAAGCGGGTCGGGGAAGTCGGTCACTGCCCAAGCCATCATGGGTTTGATCGACGTGCCGGGCCGCGTCACCGGCGGCACGATTTACTGGAAAGGGCAGCCGATCATCGGGGCAGGGGCAGCGCGCCACCAACATGGCGTCTGGGGCAAGGACATGACCATGGTCTTCCAGAACCCGATGACGTCGCTGAACCCGCTGATGACCATCGGGGCGCAAATTGGCGAAGTGTTGCAGCTGCATCTGGGCATGACCACCGAACAGGCGCAAGCCCGCGCGGCCGAGCTACTGAGCGCCGTCGGCATTTCGGGGGCACAGCGGCGGTTGGGGCAGTTCCCGCACGAATTTTCTGGCGGCATGCGCCAGCGCGTGATGATTGCCATGTCAATCGCCTGCAACCCCGATCTGGTCGTCGCGGATGAGCCTACGACCGCACTGGATGTCACCATTCAAGCGCAAATTCTGGAATTGCTGGCCGCCTTGCAGGACCGGATGGGCCTGTCGATCATCCTGATCACGCATGATCTGGGGATTGTCGCGGGCCTGTGCCACAAGGTGGCGGTCATGTATGCGGGTCAGATCATCGAAGCCGGCCTTGTCGACGACATATTTGGCGCGCCAGCGCACCCCTACACGCAGGGCCTCATCCGCTCGACCCCGCAGCTGGATGTTGACGAAGACCGGCTTGTCTCGATCGAGGGGACACCCCCCGGCCTGCGCAACCCGCCGCAAGGCTGCGCTTTTCTGGCGCGTTGCCCGCTGGGCGATGACGGCTGTCGCGCACCGCAAACCCTGCGGCCCCATGGCAATGGCATGGTGGCCTGCCGCAAGGCCGGACAACCCGCATGGGAAGGTGAGCAAGTATGAGTGACACGACACTTTCCGTTGCGGGTCTGTCGATTGATTACCAGCTATCAGCCGGTGGATTCTTGCGTAAAAAGCGCAGCGTGAACGCGGTGACGGACGTCTCGTTCGACATTGCACCGGGCGAGACCTTGGGGCTGGTCGGCGAAAGCGGGTCAGGTAAGACCACCGTGGGCCGTGCGATTTTGCGGCGCCTGCCCAGTTCCGACGGGCGCATCATATTCGAAGGCCGCGACATCACCCACACCAGCGGCGAGGCGTTGCGCAAGCTGCGCGCCCGTATGCAGATCGTCCTGCAAGATCCGTACACGTCGCTTAACCCGCGCATGAAAATCGGTGACATCGTGGCCGAACCGCTGATCGTGCACGGACTTGTCGCGGGCCCCGACGAGGCGCGCAGCGTTGTGCAGGACCTGATGGACAAGGTCGGCATGCCGCGCGATGCGGTCGATCGGTTCGCCCATAGTTTTTCTGGGGGGCAGCGCCAGCGGATCGGTATTGCCCGCGCGCTGGCACTGAAGCCATCGCTGATCGTGGCGGATGAACCGGTGTCTGCGCTGGATGTTTCGGTCCGCGCGCAGGTGGTGAACCTGATGCAGGACCTGCAGCGCGAGCTCGGCATCTCGTTTCTGTTCATCGCGCACGATCTGGCCATTGTCCGGCATATCTCGCACCGCGTGGCGATTATGTACGCGGGGCGCATCGTCGAAATTGCCCCGCGCGCCGACATCTATAGTCGCCCCATCCACCCCTATACCAAGGCACTACTATCGGCCGTGCCCGTCGCAAACCCGGCTGTGCAGCGCACGCGGCGGCGGATCGTGCACCCGGGCGAAAGCGTCGATTTAGCGAACCCGCCCAGTGGGTGCCGCTTTCACCCCCGCTGCCCGTTGGCCAGCGAGAAATGCCGCATTCAAGCCCCGCCGTTGGTGCGCAAAGATGGCGACCGCTTCGCGGCCTGCTGGAACGACGGCCTATGACACTGGAATTTCTGCTGGGCTGGACGGGCTTTGCCGCCATTGTTGCTGTTTTCATCGCCGGTGCCGTCCAAGGCGTGACGGGTTTCGGCTTCAATATGCTGGCCGCGCCGCTGCTGGCCGTCATCAGTCCCGTTTTCGTTCCGGGGCCGATGCTGGTGATGGCGGGGGCAGTCTGCATTGGCGCGACGCTGCGCGATTGGCGCGATGTCGATTGCAGCGATCTTGGGTTTTCGTTGCTGGGCCGGTTCGTTGCGGCCATCGGCGCGGCGCTGGCCATTGGCACCCTCAGCCCACACGCATTTTCGGGCGTCTTCGGTCTTGCCGTGCTGCTGGCCGTTATCCTTAGCCTTTTGGGTACGACATTCAAAGCATCGCCGGCCAGCTTGTTCGGCGCAGGCGCTGTTTCGGGCTTCATGGGCACGCTGACATCCATCGGCGCGCCGCCCATGGCGCTGGTGTACCAAAATGCGCCGCCCGCCCGCATGCGCGCCACGCTGAACGCATACTTCTTTGTCGGCTCGCTGATCTCAATCGCGGCCTTGGCCGCAACGGGCGGCTTCGGGCGCGACGATCTGGTGCTGGGCGCATTCATGACGCCATTTGCAATGCTGGGCCTGCTTGCATCGGGCTTCGCGCGGGGGCTGTTGACGAAGGCGCGGGTTAAGCCGCTGATCATCGCGATATCATTCGTGTCAGCCCTTGTTTTGCTGGCCCGCGCTTGGAAGGGATTACTGTAATGGAACCGATCACGCTGATTACGGGCGCGGCAACGGGGATAGGCGCGGCCATCGCGCGGCGTATCGGCGGCCCCGACGCGCGGCTGATACTGCACACCGGCAGCAATACTGCGAGCCTGAATGCCTTGGCCGATGCGCTGCGCGCTGACGGCGCAAGTGTGGTCACCATGGTCGGCGATCTGGCCGCCCCACAAACCGCACCGGCGTTGGTCGCACAGGCCATCGCCAGCTTCGGCGGGCTCGGGCGCATTGTGTCTAATGCGGGCAGGGCGCATCGGGCCGATATTGGCGACCTGCAACCCGAGGATCTGGAAGCCGCCTTCGCGATTATGCCGGTCGCTTTTCTACGTCTGATGACGGCGGCGCTGCCACATCTGAAGACTGCTGATAACGCGCGCGTCGTGGCCATAAGCAGCTTTGTCGCGCACGGGTTTGGGGTGAACGACATGTTGTTTCCCGCCTCCAGCGCCGCCAAAGCCGCGCTAGAGGCACTGGCCAAGACGCTCGCTGTCCAGTTAGGCCCCGATGGCGTCTGCGTGAATTGCGTGGCGCCCGGTTTCGTGCGCAAAGACGCCGGCGGCCACACCGCAACGCCCAGTGCCGCGATGGAACGCACCGCCCAAATCACCCCTAACCGCCGCTTGGGCGAGCCCGCCGATATCGCCGAAATGGTAGCGTTTTTACTGTCGCGCGGCGCGCGGCACATTACGGGGCAGACCATACACGTCGACGGCGGCCTGCTGCTGGCCTAGATATATATTACATAAGATAAATTATAGGATAACTGTGCATTAGTTTCGCGGCAGCGGCCGGGTTACGATCCACATCGCGATGGCTGCCATCGGGATTAGCACCCCAATCGCCAGCAGCCAACCAGGGCGCGCGCCCCAGAAGAACAGAGCGTAGCCCAAGGTTATGCCCCCCACCGCGAAGTACTTTGCCCGCAGCGGGATGGCTCCGTCTTTGCGCCACGCGCGCAATGTGGGGCCAAAGCGTGGATGGTTCAGTAGCCATGCCTCAAGCCGCGGCGACGAACGGCCGAAACACCATGCCGCCAAGATGAGGAAAACTGTCGTCGGCATCAACGGTAGCACGGCGCCGATTACCCCCAACACCACCATAAGGCAGCCGAGCACAAAGAAGCCGGCCTGACGGGCCGTAAAACGGGGGCGATTTGCCATGGGTAACCTGTCGTTTCGCGGGATGGGGCTTGGCGTTGTTATCATAAAGTGCACGCTTGGCCAGCCTGCCCATTACACCGCCAAAGGACAAAAGATGACGACACCCGACCTTGCGCACGCCCACGCACTCGCCGCTGCCCCAGATGCCGCCGCTAGCGTTTTCGCCTATGTGTTGGAGGGTGCCACAGCTTGCGCCCCGTCGGGCCTGACAACGGCATCGGTCTACGATTTGACGAACATGCGCATCCGCCGCGTTTATTCCGACAATGCGGATGCCTACCCTGTCTAGAACTTCAAAATACTTCTAAAGAACGGTCACTATCATACTGTTTTTATGGATAAACGCCTGTTCGTATCCCACACGCTAGTCGAATTCACAGCTGCGTTTTTCGATTGCGAGAAGATTGAGGCACTGGGATTTACCGCGAACATGAACCTGCCAGCGGTAGCGGATGGGCGTGTCGTCAGCACCCTCAATCTGCTGGGGCGTACGGGTGATTACACGCCCGAAGTTGTCGCCGCCGCAATGGCATGGCAGCCCGCGCTGACGCTGGCGTTTCTAAAGCTACAGCTGGAAGACATTGCCAGCGCCACACTTCATTCCGGCATACGTACCCCACAAAATGCCGGTATATTAGAGGGTTAAATGCCGTTCATTATGCGGAATATGAGAATTTAGCCGAAACACTCGCCCCGCCCCCTAGCGCCGATGCGGTTTCAATGCCTGCCATCGCGATAGGCCCGATCCGCGCGCCGCTGATGATGACAGTGCCCGCCACCAGCGGCAGCCCGTGAGCTACGGCGTGACCCGCGAGCCAGTGGATAAAATCGATTTGTTCCGCCAACGTCGGCACAATCTCGACAGTGTCGGGGGCATCTGCGCCACGCGTCAGACTGAGGCCGAGCGGGCGCTGCAAGGCGGACTCCCAATCTGCAATCGCATCGCCCAGCACAATCGCCGCCGAGCTAAAGCTGTCGGCCAATGCGGTCAAAGGGGTGATTGCACTTCGATCGGCGAAGCGTGAGGCAACGATTTCGAAAGCCAGATGCACAGCACCGACCGCCGCGACAACCTCATCAAGGGTGCAATCGGCGGGCAGGTCTTGCGCAAGGACGAAGGCCGTTTCCACCTCGATCGCCGCGTCGTGCGGCAGGCCGGCGACATGCCCGCCATTGGGGTACAGGATCGTCACCGGCATCGCGCCGGCTTGCCGGTCGACGCCGCCCATCATCGCCATTTTCCAGCAGGCGGGCCCGCCCAGCGTGCGCATCACATGGCCTTGCACGGCATAGGCGGCAACGACATCCGTCGGCGGCGGTTGCAAACCTGTGGCGCGCGGCTGGCCGTTACGCGTGGCGACAAGCTGGGCGGCGGCGATTTGGGGGTCGAATGTGGCGGTCATTGTGTACCTGAGGCGGCAAAAGGCATAGCGGCGCGCGGCATGATCGCACCGGGGTAGCAGACAACCTCGGCAGCCAAAGCGGCAGCACGCGCGATGGCATCGTCGATGCTGAGGCCCGCCTTGCGACCAGTCAGCCACGCGGCATTGAAACTGTCGCCTGCACCGGTGGTATCACACGCGGCGCGCGGTTCGGCGATGGCTATAGCGCGGGCCGTATCCTGCCCAGCCGCGCGATAAAGCACGTCACCGCCGCCTGTCGTCAGCACGATTTCGGCTTTGGTCAAATGCATCAGCAAAGCCAATGCCTCTTGCGGGTCATCAGTACCGAAAGCACCGCTCATGTCGTCCAGCGAGGGAAGAACCAGCGTCGCGACGCCGGCAGCCTTCCCGATGACCTCTGCGGCCGTTGCCGCATTGGGCCAAAGACGCGGGCGGTAATTGGTGTCGAGCACGATTTGCGCGCCTGCCGCACGACGCGCGGCGAGTGCAGCCAGTAGCGACGCACGACCCTGTGGATGCAAAACAGCTAATGTAATGCCGGACAGAAACAACGTATCAGCTTGTTCCAATGCAATAATTTCCGACTGGTCGCTGAATAGCCGCCGCGCGGGCGCCTGATCGCGCCAGTAGGTAAAGCTACGCTCGCCCGTGCTGTCCGTGGTGATAAAGCTAAGGCCCGGGCGACCGCCTACTTCGCGCTGGCACAAATCAACCAAACCTTCATCGACCATGATGCTGGCCAGGTAATCGCTCATCTTGTCATCGCCGAGGCGCGACAGATAGCCCACCGCACCAGCTGGCGACAAGCGCGCCAAGTAGATCGCGGTGTTCAGCGTGTCGCCACCCGCCAAGCGGTTGAAGCGCGCGGGATCATCCGCCGGGTTGGTAAATTCAACCAGCGGCTCGCCAATGCACAGAAAATCCATCCTAACCCTCGTACTTGCTGGGCAGCGGCTGACCCGCCGTATAGGCGGTGATGTTTTTTAGCACCAAAGTCGCCATGGCACGGCGCGCGTTTTCGGTGGCTGATGCGATATGCGGCGTCAGCACCGTGTTGGGCGCGTTCAGCAGCGCATCGGGCACCTGCGGTTCATCATCGAACACATCCAGCCCCGCGCCCGCGATAGTACCCGCGGCCAGCGCAGCCGCCAATGCGGGGGTGTCGACCACCGGCCCGCGCGCGACGTTGACCAAAATTCCCCGCGGGCCAAGGGCCTGCAACACATCGGCATCAACCAACCCGCGCGTATCGGGGCCGCCTGTGGCGGTGACAAACAGCACGTCACAGCTTTCGGCCAAGGCCACCGGATCGGCCTCGAACGTATCGGGGGTGCCCGCTTTTTCGGCGCGCGCAGTGTAGAAAACCTGCATGCCCATGCCGCGCAGCAGGTCGGCCAAACGCCGCCCGATGCGGCCATAGCCCAGAATGCCTGCCCGCCCCTCCAGCACAGATTGGCCAAGGGCCAATTTGCCGCCATCGGCCCACGATCCGGCACGGACAAAACGATCACCTTCGGCGATCCGCCGCCCTGTCGCCAATGCCAGCCCCAAGGCAAGTTCGGCAACAGCCAGCGAAAGCACATCAGGCGTCGTCGTGACGGCGATGCCGCGGCGCTTGGCCTCGGCCAGATCTACGGCATCTACGCCCACACCATTGACGGCGATCAACTGCAGCGCGGGCAGTTGATCCATCTGGGCCTTTGATATGCCGACAGCGCCGTTGGTCAGCACGATCTCGGCGGACGCTGCGGCGGCGATGTCGGCGGTTACGTCGTAATCAGCCGCAAGCTGCGCCGCCATATCGGCAGGCTTCATCGCGGCAAGGGCCAGAATCTGCTTGCGTGTCATGCGATCTGCCCCAGGAATGTCTGCAGGCGCTCGTTCTGCGGGTTACCAAAGAAGGCGTCGGGGGCGTTTTCCTCGACGATGACGCCCTTATCCATGAAGATCACGCGGTCGGCGACGGCACGGGCAAAGTCCATCTCGTGCGTGACGCACAGCATCGTCATCCCCTCGCGGGCAAGGTCGATCATGGTGTCCAGCACCTCTTTGACCATTTCCGGGTCAAGCGCGCTGGTGGGTTCGTCGAACAGCATGATACGTGGCTTCATACACAGGGCGCGGGCGATGGCCACGCGCTGCTGCTGGCCCCCCGAAAGCTGCGCGGGATACTTGTCGGCCTGTTCCGGAATTTTGACGCGGGCCAGATAGCTGCGGGCGATTTCTTCGGCCTCGGCCCGCTTCATCTTGCGGCTTTTCATCGGGGCGAGGATGCAGTTTTCTAGCACCGTCATGTGCGGAAACAGGTTGAACGACTGGAACACCATCCCGACATCCTGCCGCACCGTCGACAGATTCTCGTGCGACAGCGGCACACCGTCGACGACAATTTCGCCCGACTCGATCGGCTCCAGCTGGTTAATGGTGCGGATCAGCGTCGATTTGCCCGACCCCGAAGGCCCGCAAATCACGATCCGCTCGCCCGGGGCGACGGTCAGGTTAATGTCGACCAGCGCGTGATAGGTTCCGTAGAACTTGTTGACGCCGCGCATGGTGATGGCGTGTTGGCTCATGCAAAATCCCCTAGAAGCAGGGCGGCCGCAAAGGGAGCGGCCGCCACCCGTCTACAGCTTATTCAGCGTTTTTAACGAAATCGGGCAGATCTTCGCCCAGCCACGTCTGGTATAGCCCGTCGAACGTGCCGTCGGTGCGCGACGCCACCACAAACGCGTTGATTTCGGCCAGCAGAGCATCTGATCCAGGCGCGACTGCGATGCCCTGCACTTGGCTGGACAGGTCGAACTTCTTCTCGAACCGGCCACCGGCCACGCCCGAAATCTGCGTGAAGACCACGTTCGACAGGCCAATCGCTTGCACTTGGCGCGACATCAGAGCCTGCACGGCGCTGGCGTCATCGTCAAAACGGCGGATTTCGGTGCCTGCGGGGGCAACTTCGGTCACGCCGATGTCTTGGGTCGATGCGCGAGCGACCGCGACGGTTTTGCCGGCCAGATCAGCCGCGTCGGCGATCTGCACATCGGTGCCGCCGTAAACGCCGATTGCGATCCCTGCATAGGGGGTCGAGAAATCGACACGTTCCGCGCGCTCGGCGGTGATGCCCAGCGATGCAACCAGCAGGTCAACCTGACCCGACAGCAAGTAAGGGATGCGGTTCGGGCCGGTTACGGGCACGATCTGCACGTCGACACCCAGATAGCTGGCCAGCGCTTTGGCCACATCGGCATCATACCCGCCGGGCTGGCCGGAAGCATCCAAAATGCCAAAGGGCGGAAAGTCGACCATCATCCCGATCCGGACGCGGCCGGCATCTTTGATGGCTTGCAGATCAGCCGCAAGGCTGGGTGCGGCGAAACCGGCCAGCAGGGTGCTGGCGGCAAGGGCAGTGAATAGGCGACGGGTCGTTTTCATGTTTCTCCTCCTCAGAAACAGGTGACGAAATCAGCGTGTTATCGCGCGGCGCATCCGCGATTCCATATGGCGCGCGATCAGCGACAGCGGCCAGCACAACACGAAGTATAGCGCAGCCACCGTGCCAAACACCAAAAACGGCTGGAACGTGGCGTTGTTGACGATCTGACCGGCGCGCGTCAGTTCGGTAAATCCGATGATCGACGCCAGCGACGTGCCCTTGATTAACTGCACCAAAAACCCGACCGTCGGCGCAGTTGCGACACGCAACGCCTGCGGCAGCACGACATAGCGCATGCGGTGGGTGTAAGACAGCGAAAGGGCGCTTGCGGCCTCGGATTGGCCGGTCGGCACCGACTGGATCGCTCCGCGCCAAATCTCGCCTAGATAGGCGCTGGCATGCAGCGTCAGCGCAACGGCGGCGGCCATCAGCGGGTCAATCGGCAGGCCCGCGACAGTCAGGCCAAAGTAGACCAGAAATAGCTGCATCAGCAACGGCGTGCCTTGAAACACCGCGATAAAAGCCTGCGCCACGCGTTGTAGAAGCGTGTTTTGCGCCGTGCGTGCCAGCGCAATCAGCATCCCCCCGATCGCGCCGCCCACAAAGGCGATTGCCGACAGGATCAGCGTCCAACGGATCGCGCCGACAATGAACAGTACATCGCTAGATGAAAATTCACGGATCATGTCAGCGGCTCGCAGGATAGTGGAAGAACACACGGCGCAGCGCGCCGAACAGCCCCGAAAACGCCAGCGCCAACAAGAAATACATGATCGTCAGCACCAGATAGACCTCGAAGCTGGCGAAAGTCGTAGCACTCAGGTCGGCCCCTGCTGCCGCAAGATCGGTCGCCGAGATGACCGAGACCACGCTGGATGTCAGCATCAGGTAAATGAACTGGCTGGTCAGCGAGGGATAGATATTGCGCAAAGCGGGCTTCAAAATCACGTAGCGCAGAATTTGCAGCGGGTTCAGCGCCAGCGCGCGGCCTGCCTCGATCTGGCCGCGCGGCACAGATTCAATCCCCGCGCGGATGATCTCGGTGCCATAGGCGCCCACGTTGATCACCAACGCCACCAAGGCCGCCGTATTGGGTGACATGCTGAAGCCGATGGCGGGCAAACCAAAGAAAATGAAGAAGATCTGGATCAGGAACGGCGTGTTGCGGATCACCTCGACGTAGACATCGACGATCCAACGCAGCGGAACAAAACGCGAGGTTTTCGCAACGGCCCCCACGATGGATACGATCAGCCCCAGCACCATCGCCGTCAGCGACAATTGCACCGTCAGCCATGCGCCTTGCAGCAGCATATCCATATTATCGAACACGGGCCGGAAATTGAATTGATACATCTGCCCTCCCCTGCGGATGTGTCTCTTCCTATATAGAACGATCTAAATTGAGGGCACCCCCGCTGTCAAGCCCATGCCGACTACCCCTACGCGCGCAGATCCGCCACGGATTCGCGCGCGACGAAATTGGGGGCCTGGGTGTAATGGTCGGGGACTGCGTCTGGCTCGGCCAAGCGGCGGGCCAGCAGGCGGGCGGCACCGGCCCCGATCAGGTTCGGGTGCATCGCCACAGTTGTCAGCGGCGGAAAGGCCAGCTCGGCCATGGGCAGATCGTCGAGCCCGATCACCGAAATATCGCGCCCCGGCTTGTAACCCGCCCTGCGCAAATCCAGCATCAACCCAGCGGCCAAAACGTCGTTGAAACAAAGGACTGCGGTGGGTTTGGTCGGCAGCGCCATCAGGGCGTCAACCGCGCCGCCTGCCCCGCCCCACTTCAGGTCCGCCTCGAGGATTCCGGCGTTTTCAGCGCCGGTTTCTTGCAGTGCCAGATGAAACCCGCGCAGGCGGTCATCGCGGGCCGAGGTGTGGGCTGGAACGGACAAAAACGCGATGCGCTTGTGCCCGAGTTCGACCAGATAGCGCAACGCCAGACCGACGCCGTTGACATAATCGGCCCCAGCATAATCGGTCTGGTCGCCGCCTACATGACGTAGCGCCTGCACAAGCGGCAAGCCCCAACTACGCATCCGCTGGGGCAGATCGGTCTGGGTGCCTTCGGCCGGGCACAGAATCACGCCATCGACGCCGTGGCCACGAAAGCGCTGCAAAATTTCGTCCTGAATGTGCGGATCGTCTTTGCTGTTAGCCAGCAAAACCACGCGGTCATGCTGGCCCATGACGTGTTCGACGCCGCCCAAAAACTCGGTAAAGAAAGAGTTTACCAAGTTCGGCACTACCACCCCGATGGTGTGGCTATTGTTGCTGCGCAGCTTTGCCGCGCCGATGTTGCGCACATAGTCCAGATCGGCCATGACCTGCGCAACACGCTGACGGGTTTGATCGGCCACCAATGGCGAATTGCGCACGACCAGCGACACCGTCGCGCGCGAGACACCTGCCACCTTGGCGATATCTTCCAATGTCGGTCGTTTAGCTGTCACGGTCCCTCACAGGTTTTTCCCGACTCTTGGCGCAGTTTAGGCGCTAACATTACGCCACTTGCCGCTGTTTACCATGCTTTTGCAAGATATCGCGGAACAGCGCAGCATGAAAACTTAGCGGTTCGCCCACGCGGGTCAGAATGCCGAAGTCAGGAATGGCGGGCAAATCGCGCACAGGAATACGTGTCAGGATGCCCCCACGAAAATGATCACGCGCGACAGATTCCGGCAGCAACGCCAGCGCATCCGAGGTTTGCAGCAGATGCAGGATTGCGAAAACCGAGACGGATTCGACCTGATTACGCGGCGGGTTCACGCGCGCCGCCACGAATGCCGCGTCAAGCACGCGCCGCGTCGGGTTGGTCGCGGGTTGCAGCACCCATGGCCACTGGGCGAATTCATGCAGGGCGCGCACGGGGCCTGCAACCCCCTCTAGCGGGTGGCCCGCGCGGGCGACCAGAACCAGCGGCTCCTGAGCTAAGGGCTCGAACGTGAACATCTGCTGCTGTTGGGGGGAAATAAAGCGGCCCACCGCAATATCGACTTGGCCGGTTTGCAGCATTTCCAAGATCAAATCGCTGGTCTCGCCCAACATCCGCACGGTCAACAGCGGATAGGCTTGCTTGACCTCGGCCACGGCGGCGGCGACCAGATCGGGCGCGGCGCCCATAATCGCCCCGATCACCAAACTGCCCATATTGCCGGATTTCAGGTTCTCCAACTCGTCCGAAAAGCGGGTGATGCGCTGCAAAACCGCCTCGGCCAAGCCGGTCGCCAGCAGGCCGCTGTCAGTCGGGCGCATCCCGCGCGGCTCGCGCACAAACAACGCGACACCCAAAAGATCCTCGATCTCGCGCAGGATTTTCGATGCGGTCGATTGCGTCATGTTCAGCGCCGCCGCCGCGCGATGCATGGTGCGGTGTTCGACCAGCGCCAACAGCAGCGTCAGGTGGCGAACCTTCAGATAGGTGTTCAGGCGTGTCGACATCGGCAGACCTTTCGCAATTCGTGATCGCAACCGCAGATTACTTCATTATTCCCGCATCACAATCGCCATTACCACTGTCCCTGCATTTCCATGGGAGGAGTGAGAATGCACGCCCCTATTATCAAGCATATCAGGGCCTTCACCGTCTTTGGCGGCGGGGCCGATTATCACGACCAAGGCGCCGACCACTGGATTGACGACCACATCGCCACCCCCATGTCGCGCTATCCCGCCTATCGGCAAAGTCGGCAAAGCTTTGGGATCAACGTGCTGGGCACCCTCGTGGTCGAGCTGGAGACCGACACCGGCGTCAAGGGATTCGCCGTCACAACAGGGGGCGAACCCGCTGCCTATATTGTCGAAAAGCACCTCGCCCGCTTTGTCGAAGGCCGCCGTGTCGACGAGATCGAACTGATCTGGGACCAGATGTTCAACGCCACGCTGTATTATGGGCGGCGCGGCTTGGTCATCAACGCGATCTCGGGGGTTGATCTGGCGCTGTGGGATCTGCTGGGACAGGTGCGCCAGTTGCCGGTGCACGCGCTGATCGGTGGCGCGGTGCGCGACGAGCAACCCTTCTATGCCACGGGCGCCCGCCCCGACTTGGCAAAGCAAATGGGGTTCATCGGCGGCAAGCTGGCCTTCCGCCACAACCCCCTGCAAGGCACCCCCGGCATCCGCACCGAGATGGAGCGCCTGGGCCAAATGCGCGACGCAGTCGGCCCCGATTTCTGGCTGATGTTCGACTGCTGGATGAGCATGACCGTCGATTACGCCCACCAAGTTGCCGTCGCCGCCGCTGAATACGATCTGAAATGGATCGAGGAATGTCTGCCGCCCGACGACTACTGGGGCTATGCCGCGCTGCGCAAAAAGCTACCCCCGAAAATGCTGCTGACGACAGGCGAACACGAAGCCACCCGCTGGGGGTTCCGCATGCTGCTCGAAATGGGTTGTTGCGATTTCATCCAGCCCGATGTCGGCTGGTGCGGCGGGCTGACCGAGCTGTTGAAAATTTCGGCCCTGGCCGATGCGCATAACACGATGGTCATCCCGCACGGGTCCAGCGTTTACAGCTATCACTTTGTTATGACACGTCAAAACAGCCCCTTTGCCGAGTTTTTGATGATGGCGCCGAAGGCCGACAACGTCGTGCCGATGTTCAGCCCCATGCTGCTGGATGAACCCGTGCCCCAAAACGGCCTGCTGCATATTTCGGCCTTAGACAAGCCCGGCTTCGGCGTGCGGTTGTCGCCCGATTTGCAGCTTCACCGCCCCTATGAACGCTAAGGACACCCCATGAACACGATTGATTTGAACGGAAAAACCGCAGTCGTCACCGGCGGCGCGCAAGGAATCGGCTTTGCTGTCGCGCAGCGGTTCATCGCCAGCGGCGCGCGCGTTGCGATATGGGATTTGGACGCCGCGCGCGGGGCCGATGCGGTTGCCAGCCTTGGCGAACAGGCCCATTTCGTACGCGTCGACCAAGCCGACCTCGGCAGCGTCGAAGCCGCCGCACAGGCGACGCGCGATGCGCTGGGGCATGTCGACATTCTGGTCGCCAACGCGGGTATCGCTGGCAGTAACGGCCCGACCGTCGATTATGACCCGGCCGAGTTTCGCAAGGTGATCGACGTAAACCTGATTGGTGTCTTCCATGTCTGCCGCACCCTGCTGCCCGACATGATCGCGCAGGGCTATGGCCGCGTTATCAACGTCGCCTCGATCGCGGGGAAAGAAGGGAACCCCAATGCCTGCGCCTATTCGGCGTCAAAGGCCGGTGTCATCGCGCTGACCAAGACGCTGGGCAAAGAAACCGCAGCGCTGGACATCGCCGTGAACTGCATCACCCCCGCAGCGGCGCGCACCCGTATTTTCGAACAAATGAGCCAAACCCACATCGACTATATGCTGTCGAAAATCCCGCGCGGGCGCTTCCTCGAGGTAGAAGAAGCCGCCAATATGGTCGCATGGCTGGCCAGCGCCGAAAACTCATTCACCACCGGCGCGGTCTTCGACCTGTCGGGCGGCCGCGCGACTTACTGAAAAAGGAAAAGACCCATGAAACTTCTGCGTGTCGGCCCCCCGGGCCAAGAAGTTCCCGCCCTGCTGGATAGCGCAGGGCAGCTACGCGACCTGTCGGCCCATGTGGCCGACATTGCGGGCGCCGCGCTGACCCCTGCGGGCCTTGCCGCCATCGCCGCGCTGGACCACGCCGCCCTGCCCATCCTGCCCGCAGGCCGCATTGGGCCCTGCGTCGGTCAGGTTGGCAAATTCCTCTGCATCGGCCTGAACTACGCTGACCACGCCGCCGAAAGCAACATGCCGATCCCGTCCGAACCGATCATTTTCGGCAAGGCAACCTCGGCTATCTGCGGACCGAACGATGACGTTCTGATACCCCGCGGCGCGACCAAAACCGACTGGGAGGTCGAGCTCGGCATCGTCATCGGCAAAGGCGGCAGCTACATCCCGCAGGCCGAGGCGCTGGACGCCGTCGCAGGCTATTGCGTGATCAACGACGTGTCCGAACGCGCCTTCCAGATCGAGCGCGGCGGGCAGTGGATCAAGGGCAAAAGCGCCGATACATTCGGCCCGACCGGCCCCTGGCTGGTGACCAAGGACGAAATAGACGATCCGCAGAATTTGTCGATGTGGCTGGAGGTTGACGGCCATCGTTACCAAAATGGTTCAACGCGCACGATGATTTTTGGCGTAGCCCATCTGGTCAGCTACGTCAGCCAGTTCATGTCGCTGCAACCGGGCGACATTATCTCGACCGGAACACCTCCGGGGGTCGGGATGGGGCTGAAGCCGCCGGTTTACCTCAAGGGCGCCGAGGTTATCCGCCTTGGCATTGAAGGGCTGGGCGTGCAGCAGCAGACCGTCGGCCACGCATAACAAAAAGCCCCCTTCACGGGGGCTTTTTCACGTCTAGACGACTGGCGATCGTAACGGGTCGCCCCGCAAATGCGCTTCAAGATTGGCCATAACCAGATCCCCCATGATGCGCCGCGTGCGGTGCGTCGCAGTGCCCGCGTGCGGGGACAGGATCACGTTGGACAGCGTTAGCAGTGCGGGGTTCGGACGCGGCTCGTCCTCGAACACATCCAGCCCCGCGCCTTTGATAGTGCCGTTTTGCAGCGCAGCGACCAGCGCGGCCTCATCTACCAAGCTGCCGCGCGCCACGTTGATCAACCGTCCATCACGCCCTAATGCGTCCAAAACAGCAGCATCGACAAGATGATGGGTGCCCGCCGCGCTGGGGGCAATGACGACCAGCCAGTCCACATCGCGCGCCATCTGCACCAGATCGGGGTAGTAGCGGTAGGGCTCGTCGACTTGCGCACTGCGGCCATGGTAGACCACCTGCATACGAAACGCTTGCGCGCGGCGGGCAATTTCCTTGCCGATGCGCCCTAGCCCCAAAATGCCAACAACCTTGCCGGTCAGTTCATCCTGAAACGGGTAGTTGCCGTCACGCGCCCATCGGCCCGCACGGGTGTACTGATCGGCATTCACCATGTCGCGCGCCAGCGCAATCATCAGCCCTAGTGCCAATTCGGCCACGCAATCGTTCAGAACATCTGGCGTGTTCGTCACCTTCACCCCATGCTGACGCGCCGCCGCGATGTCGATGCCGTCATAGCCGACGCCGAACGATGCGATTAGCTGCAGCTTTGGCAGCGCGGCGATCACGTCGGCATCCGGCCCCGAATGGCCTGTGGTGGCGATCAGCTGCAGATGGCCTGCCAGCTTGGCCAGCAAGGCAGGTTTGTCCTCGGCCTCCCACCAGCGGATCACGTTAAAGCGGGCCGCCAAATCGTCGCCCAGCTTTTCACTCGCAGGCGGTGACATAAGTAGAATATCTTTTTTTGTCATACCTTAGCTTTCACTTTTAATGCGTTGCTTTCGCATTATCAGGCGTATGATCGGCATCAGCAGCACCGCGATGGTAAACACACCCAACGCCGCCGAAATGGGGCGTTCAAAGAATGCGCCGAAGTTGCCATTTGCCTTGATCATCGAGTTGACGAAGTTTTCCTCGAGCATCGGACCAAGGACAAGGCCGAGGATCACCGGCGCAACGGGTATGTCGTTTTCGGCCATGATGAAGCCCAAGACGCCGAAGCACAGCATAATCAGGATGCCCGCCGCCGAATTGTTGATCGCATAGGCCCCTGTGACACAGCACATCAGGATGATCGGCATCAGAACGCGTGGCGGAATCGCCAGCAACAGTCCTGCTGCGCGAATGGTGATCCACCCCAGCGGCAACATCAGCAGCAGCGCCAGAAAGAAGACGATGAACACCGCATAGATGATGTCGGGTTGCGTCAGAAAAATCGTCGGGCCGGGGTTGATCCCTTTGATATAAAGGACACCAATCGCAATGGCCGTGATGCTGTCGCCGGGAATACCAAACACCAGCGCAGGCACCCAAGACGCCGACACCGATGCATTGTTGGCCGACCCCGCCTCGACCAACCCTTCGATCGAGCCTTTGCCGAATTCCTTGGGCTTACGCGAGAAACGCTTGGACACCGCATAGGAAATCCACGCGGCAATATCCGCCCCCGCGCCCGGCAGAATCCCGATGGCGGTGCCAACGGCAGACCCCCGCAGCGCTTGCACAGGGTAGCGACGCAGCACGCCAAATTGCTGCCGCAAGATCGGCCCTTTCACACCCGCCGGTTTTTGGTTCTGGAACGGATGGGCGTAAAAGCGCATCACTTCGGACATCGCGAACAGGCCGATCATCGCGGGAATGAACTGGATCCCCGCCATCAACTCGATCGAGCCGAAGGTATAGCGCGGCTCGCCCGTGGGGTTCGTCTGGCCGACCATGGCAAAGCCAAGCCCCAGAAACAGGGCGATCAGGCCCCGCGTCGGTGTGCCGGGCGACACGAATGTCGCGCAGAACAGCCCGAGCATCACCAGCCAGAAGTATTCGAACGACGTGAAATTCAACGCGATTTCCGCTAGTTGCGGCGCACTAACAACCAGAACGATCGTACCGATCGTCCCGCCCAGAACCGAAAAGAACAAACTCGCCCCCAGCGCGTCGTTTGCGCGCCCCTGTCGCGACAGGATGTAGCTGTCGTCGACATAGGCCGCCGAGGAAGGCGTCCCCGGTATGCGCAGCAATGCGCCCGGGATGTCGCCAGCGAAAATCGCCATTGCGGTCGCGGTCACGATGGTGGCCACCGCCGGCACGGGGTCCATGAAAAATGTCAGCGGCACCAGAAGTGATGTCGCCATTGTGGCCGTCAACCCCGGAATGGCCCCCACCAGCATACCAAAGGCCGCCGCCAGCACGATAACCAGCAGGACATGCCATTGAAACACATGGCCGAAGGCGTCCATAAGAACTTGCATCTCAACCTCCAACGCTGCGGGTTATAGCCAGCCGAAGCTCAGCGGGCCGCGCGGCAGCGGCACCATCAGCAAGCGGCCAAAAATCAATTGCAAGATGACGGCGGTCAGGGCCGATACGATGATGGCGTTCAGCCATGTCGTCCCACCCAGCCGCATCAGTGGCAACATCACCAGAAACGCTGCGAGCAGAAAACCGATCACCGGCGCGACCAGAATATAGGCGACGCCCAGCCCCATCAGCAGCACCAGCGACAGCACATGGCGCGGCGATCGCAGCCATCTTTGCACCTGCGCCCACGGTACGGGGCCGATGGTGCGCCGCTGCACGACGCCCTGCACGCCAAGGGCAAGGCCGGTCACCATTCCCAGCATGCCCACCGCCAGCGGCATCGTATTGGCACCGTAGGATTGGTTGGGCAGCGTCGAATACCCCCAGGACGAGGCAAACACAGCCAGCCCCGCCAGAAAAACCAACAGTCCCAGCGCAATATCATTCAGTTTCATGGCGGATCACTGCCCCCGCAGGCCCGCTGCGGCCATGACCTCGCCGAAGCTCGCATCCGATTCCGCGATGAAGGAAACCGCTTCGTCCGCGGGCACCCACAGCACGCCAAAACCGCGGCTGTTCATGAAATCGGTGTAGGCCGGGCTCGCGGCGGCGGCGGCAACAGCATCGGTCAGCCGCGCGCGGACGTCGTCGGGCAGGCCCGCAGGTGCGAAAATGCCGCGCCACGCCCCCACCGTCCAAGTTCCGGTGCCGTCTTCGTTAATCGTCGGCGTGTCGGGGAACGTCGGCAGGCGTTCGGCCCCCATCGTGCCCAAGGGGTGGATGCGGTTGGCGCGGATCATCGCGTCCGCCTCGGCCAGTTGCGAAGTCACCATATCGACCCCGCCGGCCATCAGGTCGGTCAGCGCGGGGGCGGTGCCTTGGCTGGGCACCCATGTAACGTGGTTCGGGTCGATCCCTTGATCAGCCAACCACCCCGCAAGTGCCAAATGCCAGATGCTGCCCTGCCCCGACCCCGAGGCCTTGAAGCTACCCGCAGGCTGCGCGCGGATGGCGTCGATCAACTCGCCCGGCGATGAAAAGCCCGAATCCGCGCGCACCATGATGCCCGCCGGATCATAGTTCACCAGCCCGAGCACGTCGAAATCCTCGTAAGTCATGTCGGTCAGGCCCTGCCAATGCATCATCGAAACCTCGACCGTGGCCAGCCCGATGGTATAGCCGTCGGGCGCGGCGTTGCTGATGGCCGAATGGCCCACCACGCCGGACCCGCCCGTGCGATTCACCACGTTTACCGGCACGCCCAGATCCTCTTGCAGGATCGAAGCCATGATCCGCGCCACCGCATCCGTCGCGCCGCCCGCGCCCCACGGCACCACCATCTGGATCGGCCGCGAGGGGTAATCTTGCGCAAAGCTCAGGCTGGGCGCGGCAATAGCAGCGCATAGTGCGACAGTCGTGTGAAATCGCATCTGGGTCTCCTCCCCCATTATATCTGTGCGGCCAAATGATTTGGGCTGCGCAGACGCGGCCTCCCCGCCGCGTCGTGCCCGCTGGGCTAGACAAACATAGCCCCCCGATCGGGACGAGTGAAAAATTTGACCCTAGCGATGCCAAAACGCGATCACAGACCACGGTGCGTCGCGCAAAACGAAAAGGGGGCAGTTACCTGCCCCCTTGCTGCAACATCCCGATGGATTTGCGTTTATTGTGCGATGCTGGCGTTGCGGAAGTAGGGCACGTTCAGCGGCGAGCGCCAGAACCCTTCCACCTTCGGCGACATCATCATGTAGGCATAGCGGTGGTACATCGGCAAAATGACGTGGTCGTTCATCAAGATGCCTTCGGCCGCGCGCATGTGGGCCAGCGACTCGGCCTCGTCACCCGTGGCTTTCGCGGCGGCGATTTCGGCGTCATAATCGGGGTTCTGCCAGCGGGCCAAGTTGTTCGGGCTGTCCGACAGGAACACGTCAAGGAATGTCATCGGGTGCGGATAGTCCGCGCCCCAGCCCATTTGGGCAATCTGGAATTCCGCCTTTTGCACCTCGGGGTAGAAGACCTGCCATTCGGTGGCCTGCAACTGCACGTCGATGTTCAGGTTTTCTTTCCACTGTTGCTGGATCGCTTCCAAGATCCGCTCGATCGGGGGCGAGGTATAGGTCACGAAGATCGTGCTGGGGAAGCCCGCACCATCGGGGTAACCGGCCTCGGCCAACAGGGCCTGCGCGGCCTCGGGCTGGGCGGTGATGTCTAGACCATAAGTCTCAACCCCATCGCGGAAATCTTGCCCGTCGACCATCATACCGTAAGGCACAAGGCCGGTTGCGGGCACATCAGCCGACTGCATAACAAAGTCGATGATCGACTGACGGTCTACGGCCATCGACAGCGCTTGGCGCACGCGCACATCATCGACCGGCAACTGGCCGGGGTTAAAGAAGGCGTAAGTCGTCCCCAGCGATGGCACGACCAAGAACGCATCCGACGACGCCATCAGGCGCGGAATTTCGGGCGCGGGCACGGCTTCGATCCCGTCGACTTGGCCCGCCTCGAATGCCGCCAGCGCGGTGGTCGGCTCGGGGATCAGGCGGAAGGTCAGTGTGTCGAGCGAGACTTGATCGGCTTCGAAATACTCGGGGTTCTTTTCGAACACCACCGACTCGCCGAAGTTGAACGCGGTGACGCGGAACGGGCCGTTGCCGATGAAGGTTGCGGCGTTGCGTGTCCAACCCTCGGGGTCAGCCTCGACCACGTCTTGGCGGACGGGGAAGAAGTTGGTGTAGGTCAGCATTTGCAGCATATAGGGCACGCGGTTCGTCAGCGTGAAGGTGAAGGTCTTGTCATCGGGGGCCGAAATCGCGACCTCGCCGGTGCCGCCCGCGTTGTAATAGGCCTCGGCCCCGTCGATCAGGAAGAACATGGCAGGGTTCTTCGCGCCCGAGGCCGGGTTGATCGCGCGCGTCCAAGCATAGACGAAATCCTGCGCCGTTACCGGCTTGCCGTCCGACCACTTCGCATCGCGCAGGTGGAAGGTATAGGTGCGGCCATCTTCGCTGACCTCCCAACTGTCGGCCATAGCCCCTTCGACTTCGCCCGCTTCGTCAAAGCGCACAAGGCCCTCGAACGTGTTGCCGATGATCGGCGCAGCGAAGGTTTCGGACGTCAGGCCGGGGTCGTAGGTGGCGGATTCGTTGTTCACCACATAGGTCAGGCTGCCCTGCGCCAGTGCGGTGGTAGCCAGACAGCTGGCCAAAACCACCGAAGGAATAAAGCTACGCATTCAAAATCTCCGTGTTGGTATTATCGTTATTGTCGGGCGCGGCGTCGCCATGATGGCAGGCGACCAAGTGGCCGTCACCAAAATCCTGCAAGGCGGGTTCGACCTGCGCGCAAATACTGCTGGCCAGCGGGCAGCGCGTGCGGAAACGGCAGCCGGTGGGCAGGTTGATCGGGCTGGGCACCTCGTCCGTGACCAGCGTCACATCGCGCCGCGCGGCGGGGTCGGCCACGGGCACCGCCGACAGCAGCAGCCGCGTATAGGGGTGGCGGGGGCGCGCATAAAGGGCACCCGCAGGCGCGAGTTCTACGATCTTGCCCAGATACATGACGCCGATCCGGTCGGCGATGTGACGCACCATCGACAGGTCATGCGTAATGAACAGGTATGTCAGCCCCAGATCGCGCTGCAGATCCTGCAGCATGTTCACCACCTGCGCCTGAATCGACACATCCAGCGCCGAGATCGGCTCGTCGCAGATCACCAGATCGGGGTTCAGCGCAATGACGCGGGCGATCCCAATGCGTTGGCGCTGCCCACCCGAGAATTCGTGCGGATAGCGGTCGGCGTGGGCGGGCGACAGGCCCACCCGCGTCAGTAGGGCCGCCACCGTCGCGCGCCGCTCGGCCGGGGTGCCGATGTTCAGAATATCGAGCGGTTCGGAAATCAGCTGTCGCACCGACATACGCCCATCCAGCGAGGCCAGCGGGTCCTGAAAAATCATCTGGATGCGTTTGCGCAGCGGGCGCAAATCCGCCTCGGGCAGCGCGGCAATATCGGTGCCGTCAAAGTCGATCGCGCCAGCGGTCGGCTGATAGAGGCGGATCAACGTGCGCGCCAACGTCGACTTGCCGCAGCCAGACTCGCCCACCAGACCCAGCGTCTCGCCACGGTTGATGGTAAAGCTGACGCCATCTACCGCCCGCAAGGTATCGGGGCGGCGGAAAAGCCCCCCGCCGATCTGGAAGTGAATTTTCAGGTCGCGAACATTCACCAGCGGCGCGGTCATAGCACAGCATCCTGATTGTAGGGCGCAACGAACGGCGCCTCGGCGGCCATCAGCCAGCAGCGCGACCGCCGCCCTGCGCCAGGCAGCGGCGCGCCGTCAAACATCGGCGGCATCGCGGCGGCGCAGACCTTGCGCGCGACAGGGCAGCGCGGGGCAAAGGGGCAGCCGGGCGGCGGGGCCAGCATGTCGGGGGGCGCGCCCGCAATCGGCTTCAGCCGCCCATGGCCCAATGCGTGCGGATCGGGGATCGAATCCATCAGCCCGCGGGTATAGGGGTGGCGCGGGCGGGCGAAAATGTCGGCGACGGGCGCTTCTTCCATCACCATGCCGCCGTACATGACCATCACGCGGTCAGCGGTTTCGGCAATCACACCCAGATCGTGGGTAATCAAAATGACCGCCATGTCCAACCGCTGCTGCAACTCTTTGATCAGCGACAGGATCTGCCGCTGAATTGTCACATCCAGCGCGGTGGTCGGCTCGTCCGCAATCAACAACTGCGGCTCGCACGCCAGCGCAATGGCAATCATGGCGCGCTGGCGCATACCGCCCGAAAACTCGTGCGGATAGGCATCCAGCCGCGTTTCGGGCGACGGAATCCGCACCAGTTCAAATAGTTCTAGCGCGCGGGCGCGCGCTTCGGCACGCGTACAATTACGGTGGCGGATGACGGATTCCATCACCTGCTGGCCTACCGTCATCGTCGGGTTCAACGACGACATCGGGTCTTGGAAAATCACCGAAATGCGGTTGCCGCGAATGTCCGACATTTCGGCCTCGCTCAGTTGCATCAGGTCTTTGCCATCGAACAGCGTCTCGCCACACTCGATCCGGCCCTGCCGCTTCAAGAGGCGCAGCACCGACATGCAGGTGACGGACTTGCCCGACCCGCTTTCGCCCACAATTCCCAGCACTTCGCCGCGGTTGACGGTGAAATCCACGCCACGCACGGCCTGCACGCGCCCGCGACTGGTCATAAACGCGGTGCGCAAGCCGCGCACATCAAGCAGCGCGGTCATTGGCGCATCCTCGGGTCCAGCGCATCGCGCAGCCCGTCCCCCAAAAAGTTGAAAGCCACCATGGTCAGGCTGATCGCAGCGGCGGGAAAGAAAAGCTGGTGGGGATAGGTCCGCAGCGTCTCGACCGCATCCGACGTCAGCGTCCCCCACGAGGCCTCGGGCGCGGTGACGCCAAGGCCGATGAACGACATGAAGCTTTCGATAAAAATAGCAGAGGGCACCAGCATCGTCGCGGTTACCAAAATGGGGCCAGTGGTGTTGGGCAGCAGGTGGCGCAGCATGATCCAGCGCGTGCTGGCGCCCATGGTTCGCGCAGCGGCGACATAGTCTTGCGATTTCAGGGTTAATATTTGCCCGCGCACCACACGGGCCATATCGACCCAGAACACGGTGCCAATCGCCAGCACCACCGAAACCAACCCAGAACTAAGGACAACCATGATCAAAATGACATACAGCGTCAGCGGAATGGTCGAAATCACCTCGACAATCCGCATCATCACCAGATCGGTTCGCCCGCCGATATAACCCGCCAAGCCGCCATAGGTGATGCCGATGACAAAATTCACAATCGTCGCGACAAAGGCGACCATCAGCGAGATCCGCGCCCCCATCAGCTGGCGCACCAGCACGTCGCGGCCCAGCTGATCGGTGCCAAACCAATAGGTCGCGTTCCACTTATAGCCGGCGCGCGCCGCTGGCTGATCGTCCACCAACAATTTCGGCCCGGCCGAGGGTGTCTTGTAGTCCAGCGTCACCACGCGATCCCCCAACTGCCAGTTGGTGCGCCGGTTGACCATGTCGCGCCGCCCGCCTTGCAGCACACCCGCCACATGGCCGCCTGCGTCGACGCTATAGACGTTCAGATTGCCGGTATTCACATAGGCAAACTGCCCCTCGCCCAAATCGTAAACCTGCATCAGCGGGGGCAGGTTCGCCAGTTCCAGCTTTTGCGCACGATAGCTGTGGGGTGAAATCATCGGCCCGAAAATCGCCGCCAGCACCAGCACGATAACAAAGGCCAGACTGGCCATCGCCACCTTATTCGCCCACAGGCGCGCCCGCACATCCTGCCAAAAGGTGCGTACTGGGGCCGCAATCGCGTTGGCATCCCCGCGCGCATCGCCCAGCATCCCCCAAGGATCGTCCATTTGCGGCAACTGGGTCATGCGCGCCTCCGATAATCAATGCGGGGGTCCAGCCAGACGTAAAGCATGTCGACGATGAAAATCATCACCATCAAAATCGTGGCGTAAAAAATGGTGATGCCCATAATGGCGGTATAATCACGGTTGGTGATCGACAGCACGAAATGCCGCCCGATACCAGGCAGCGCGAAAATCTGCTCGATCACGAAAGACCCCGTCATCAGGTTCGCAATCACCGGCCCCATCACCGTCACCACAGGAATCAGTGAATTGCGCAAACCGTGACGGATCAAAATCTGCCCACGCCGCAACCCCTTGGCCCGCGCGGTCGTCATATAATCCTGATCCAGCGTCTCCAGCAGGCTGGATCGGGTCAGGCGGGCGATAAACGACAGCCAGAAACCTGACAGGGCAAACACGGGCAGGAAATACCCCCGCCAGTCGTCCAGCCCGAATGTCGGCACCCAGCCCAGTTTCAGTGCAAAGAAATAGAGGGCAACCGTCGCGATGACATAAGACGGAATGGCCGCACCCAGCGTGGCAATCAGCATCACCGTCGTATCGGGCCAGCGATTGCGGTTTAACGCGGCTACCACCCCCAGCGGCACCCCCAACGCCAGAACGCAAATGACCGCCAGCAGACCCGTTTTCAGCGTGACCGGCAGCCCCTGCGCGATCATGCTGTTCACCGTCACACCGGGGTATTTGAACGATGGCCCCAAATCGCCACGCGCGACGTTACCCAGATAAGTCAGGTATTGCTGCCACACCGGCTGATCCAGCCCGAATTTCGCCTGCAGCGCCGCCTCGATTTCGGGGGCGACCTGCTTTTCCGACACGAACGGCCCGCCGGGCACGGCATGCATCAGAAAAAATGTCAGCGTCACAATCGCCCATAGCGTCACCGCCATCAGCGCCACGCGTTGTGCCATGTAGCCCAGCGGCAACCGCGTCAGCGCACTACCGGCCATTGCAGCGGCCCACCATGCAAGACTGCGCCCACGGCGCAAAACATCGAATAATCACGAAAAACAGGCCTGCCCGAAAGGTTGGTTCACACACGGCGAGGTGGGGTGCGACGCTGCGTTGTCATCAAACAGATACCAAATTCAAAAAACTGTCAAAGGGCATCTAAAAATTTTTATCGACAAGAAAACCATTTTGTAGACGATAGCGGCAGTTACTAAATGGACGCAAAATGACCCCCGAAATGCCCCGCGCCGCGTTTGCCGCCGCCATCGCCGATGCCACATCCCCCGCCGCCGCCTATGGCGCACTGCACGCGCTGGCCAGCGCGCTGCTGCCCGCCCGCCTTGTCACGGTGACGATGCTGGATCGCCAAAACATGCTGGCGCGCCGCGTTTATACGTCGGACGCCGTCGCCTACCCTACCACCGGCACGAAACCCATCATCGAGGACGACTGGTTCCGCAGCATCGACACCCTGCGCCAGACTCATATTTCGAACGACATCGCCAATGAGAAAGACGATTTCGCCGACTACGACCTGATCCTCAGCCTCGGGTGTCAGGCGATCATCAACCTGCCGGTCGCCTTGGGCGGCAAAGTCGTCGCGACGGTGAACATTCTGGACGCCAAAGGCAGCTATCCCGCCGAAATTGCCCCCATGGTCGAGGATGTGTTGAAGCCCGCCGCGATGCTGGCCACCGCCGTCGCGATGCTGCACGCCCCCGCCTGATCGGGCCCGATCGGCGGCAATCCCTCGCGTCATGCAGATTTGTGTTGTTAGCGCTATCACACACTGTTAGCGTTATCACGAATCCAGCATCCGCGAGGTTAAAATGCCCCATTCCCCGATCAACGCGGTCGTCGCCGAGGTCACCGAACGCATCCGGCGCCGTTCGGAACAGACGCGTGGGGCCTATCTGGATCGCATCCGTGCCGCTGTCGCAGCAGGGCCCTCGCGCAGCCATTTGGGCTGCGGCAATCAGGCCCACGCCTATGCGGCGATGGGGCAGGATAAGGCCTCGCTGGTCGCGGGGCGTGCGCCGAATATTGGCATTATCACCGCCTATAACGACATGCTGTCGGCGCATCAGCCGTTCGAAACCTACCCCCAACGCATCCGCGATGTAGCCCGCAGCGTCGGGGCGACCGCCCAAGTCGCAGGCGGCGTGCCCGCCATGTGCGACGGCATCACGCAGGGCCAAGCGGGGATGGAACTGTCGCTTTTCTCGCGCGATGTGATTGCCATGGCGGCGGCGGTTGGCCTGAGCCATAACTGCTTTGACGCCTCGATTTACTTGGGGGTTTGCGACAAGATCGTTCCCGGCCTAATTATGGCCGCCGCCAGCTTTGGCCATATTCCGGCGGTTTTCGTGCCAGCAGGCCCGATGGCGTCGGGGATCACCAACAGCGAAAAGGCCGCCGTCCGCAACGCCTATGCCGAGGGCAAGGCCACACGCGAGGAACTGATGGCCGCCGAAATGGCCAGCTACCACGGCCCGGGCACCTGCACCTTCTACGGCACCGCCAACAGTAACCAAATGCTGATGGAGGTGATGGGCCTGCACCTGCCCGGCGCCACCTTCATCCACCCCGGCAGCCCCCTGCGCGAGGCCCTGACAGACGCCGCCGTCCGCCGCGCCGCTGCAATCACCGCCCTTGGCAATGATTTCTGCCCCGCAGGCGAGATTCTGGACGAGCGGGCCTATGTGAACGGCATCGTCGGGTTGATGGCGACTGGCGGCTCGACCAATCTTGTCCTGCACTTGCCGGCCATGGCGCGCGCTTCGGGTATCCTGCTGGATTTGCAGGACTTTGATGATTTGGCCAGCGTGGTGCCGCTTATGGCGCGCGTCTACCCCAACGGACTGGCCGATGTGAACCACTTCCACGCCGCAGGCGGGTTGCAATTCCTGATTGGCGAATTGCTGGACGCGGGCCTGCTGCATGCCGACGCCCAGACGATTATGGGGACGGGACTAGCGGCCTACCGCACCGAGCCCAAGCTGCACGACGGTGCGGTCACGTGGCAAGAAGGCCCGACCACCACGCTGAACGATAAAATCCTGCGCCCCGTCGCCGAGCCATTCGCCGCCACCGGCGGGCTGCGCCAATTGCACGGCAACCTCGGGCGCGGGGTGATCAAAGTCTCGGCCGTCGCGCCCGAACGGCATATTATTCAGGCCCCTGCCCGCGTTTTTATTGACCAGCACGATGTGAAGGCCGCCTTCCAACGCGGCGAATTCACCAGCGACACCGTAGTCGTGCTGCGCTTCCAGGGCCCCAGCGCCAATGGCATGCCCGAACTGCACACGCTGACGCCCGTGCTGTCGGTTCTGCAAGACCGCGGGCTAAAGGTTGCGCTGGTCACCGATGGCCGCATGTCGGGCGCATCGGGCAAAGTGCCCGCCGCCATCCACGTCGCACCCGAAGCTGCGGCGGGCGGCCCTCTAGCATTGATCGAAGATGGTGATATGATCCGCCTAGACGCCGTCAGCGGCACGATCGACTGCCTGTCCGATTTGACAGGCCGCCGCCCCGCGCAGCCCGACCTGTCCGCCAACGCCACCGGTATGGGGCGCGAGCTGTTCGCGACCTTCCGGAATAGCGTCGGCACCGCCGAAACCGGCGCCTCGGCGCTGGTCTGATCATAACGCCAAGGGGAACACGCCCGATGACACCTGCCGTCCAATCTGCCGCCGCGCTGCAAATCTGCCGCCTCGCCCCCGTTGTGCCGGTGCTGATCGTCGAAGACGTGGCCCAAGCCGCCCCGCTGGCGCAGGCGCTGGTCGCTGGCGGCCTACCCGCACTCGAGGTAACGCTGCGCACCCCCGCCGCGCTGGATGTGATCCGCGCGATGGCCGAAGTGGATGGCGGCGTGGTCGGCGCAGGCACCCTGCTGACGCCCGCAGATGTGAAGGCTGCGAAAGACGCAGGGGCCCATTTTGGTGTCTCGCCCGGCGCGACGCAGCGCCTGATCGACGCCTGCATCGAATACGGCCTGCCCCTGCTGCCCGGCGCGGCCACCGCATCCGAGGCGATGTTCCTGTTGGAACAAGGCTATGTGATGCAAAAATTCTTCCCTGCCGAAGCTGCCGGCGGCGCGAAACTGCTGGGCTCGCTGGCCTCTCCGCTGCCGCAAATCACGTTCTGCCCGACGGGTGGCGTCACCCCGCAGAATGCGACCGACTATCTGGCCCTGCCGAACGTCGCCTGCGTCGGCGGCAGCTGGGTGGCCCCCAAATCCGCGTTGGCAACCGGCGACTGGGCCGAGGTTACGCGCCTTGCCCAAGCTGCATCGCGGCTCGGGGCCTGACAGCCAGCCATGGGCGCGCCCCAGCACATCGTCGTCTTTGGTGTTTCGGGGGTGGGTAAAACCACCCTCGCGCAGCAATTTGCGGCTGCATCAGGGCGCGTGTTCGCCGATGCCGACAGTTTTCACAGCGCTGCGAATATTGCGAAAATGTCGGCAGGCACGCCCCTGACCGATAGCGACCGCGCGCCGTGGTTGGCCGCTATTCGTGATTGGATGGTCGCAAATGCGGCCGAAGGGCACCAAACGGTCGTCGCGTGTTCGGCATTGCGCCGCGCGTATCGCGATATTTTGGGCTCGGCGGGCGATGTGGCTTTCGCATTTTTGGCCGGAACGCCCGCGATGATCGGGGCGCGCATGGCCGCGCGCAGCGGCCACTACATGCCGACCAGCCTGCTAACATCGCAGTTCAATACGCTGGAGCCCCTCGCCGCGGACGAGGTTGGCCTGACGTTAGACGCCAGCGCCGACGTCGCAACGCTGGTGGACGCCCTGCAGGGCGCTTTCGCGCGGTAGTTAGTAGCTAAAGTCTGGAAACTCGCGCAAAAATGCGCGCTGCGCCGTGCGATAAGCCCAGATTGCACGCGCAAACCGCAGCTTGTGCACCAGCGGCACCCGACGCCACGGCTTTTTCGGGCCATGGTAGTGGATGACGATGGGCCCCTCGGTCGCAGGGTTGCCGTCGGCCATCATCACACAATCGGCCAGATAGCGGCGCTGCAAGCGCAAGCGGCCCCACGAGCAGTTCCATTGGGGTGCGAGCACATGCGCTTGCCCCGCAAACACACGATTGAGGTGATCCTGATCAGCAAGCGGGTATTGCGCAGCGGTTTGCACATCCTCGAGCGCGGCCACCAGCGTCGGATCAGCGTTGATGCGGTCCATATCCATCAAGGCGACGCCCGCATTGAAATAATACTGCGGTCCCGCAGGCACTGTCAGCGGCGCAATCCGCTGCATTTTACGCGCGATCTTGGCCGATCGCTCTTTGCGCGCCAGCATATGGGCCCATTTCTGCACGACAAAATCGCACACAGCGGCAATCGGCGCATCGGCCATATCGACAGCGGCAATCGCGCTGACATCGCCGGTGACCATAATGTCGCCATCCAGATACAACACCCGCCCGCGCGTGAAGCGGTGCAGGAATAACCGCACGAACGTCGCGCGCGAGATGTGGGCCGAGGGCGCTGCAACCCCTTGCAACAAATCATCGTCAAACTTGACGACGACCAGCCTTGCCTGCGCAAACCCCGCCACAACGGAGCCCACCCCCGCCCAATGCGCCTCGCTTAGATCGATACCGACGTAAATGACATCGACCGGCCCCGAGGCACGGCATAGCGCCGTCCACATCGCGAATGTGGTGGGGCCGATCGCGCCCGCGTCGGTGATGAAGGCCAGTTGCACAGGTGTGTCGGCAGACATGTATCGCTTTCAGACAGGCAGCGGGACGGATTCCAGCGTATCACTGTAGCTATACCCCACCTGCAGCAGCGCGGATACCGGCGAGGCGCAATCGAGCGCGATATTCTGACGGGCGGCCTCGGCCCGAGCCAGAATGAACCCGTCCAATATGCGCGTAAGGCCTGCTGTCAGCCCCGAAGGTGCCTTGTCAGCGCCTTCATAAAAACGCGGCGCGGCGTCGTTGCTAAGGTCGATCCCTGCCAGCAAAATACGCGCGGGCCGCGCAGCGATGGCCAGCTGCAACGCAGAAAAAGCGACCGTGCCCGTGATCACAACGCCCCTGTCTACATCGCGCGAGAAGCCGGCGTCATTGCGCATCACGGCGATGTCTTGCCACGCGGGGCCCGACAAATCACGACGCAGCCCGCCGACGGGTTTTTGCAAATTATCAATCAGCGCGACGGCGCGCCCTGCAAAAGCACCCGCATCCGCATCGGCAAAGGCCCGCAGCGCCGCCGCCGACAGAAACAACGGTATCGCCTTATCCAGAACGCTTAGCATGCCATGGTGCCTGAAAACGAAACGCTCATCCTCGACCACAACGGCCAATGGCTGCACACGTTCGGCCAACAGCGCGGCCCCGTTGCACAAGATCGCGGAATGCGGCGCAATCGCCTCGATGCGCTGCTCGCGCAGTGACGGGCCAGACCCGACAACGGTAATCAACGGCAACCCACGCGGCAGAATCTGCGATGGGCGCACCAGCCGCACCAGCGCTTGGCCGCGCCAAGTCACATCACCCGTTGCGGGGTCGATTTGCGTTGTTGGCCAAAGATCTTGCCAATGCGCACGCCCTGGCCCAAGCAACCGGAACCCCAGCTTAGCCAGCCTGCGTGATAACGGTCTGCTCGACATGGGTCGGCCTCGTAATATGTGCCATTACACCTATGTGCGGAGAATTCGCCTTGGGGTCGATCCGCTTCATATCTTCAAACGAGCGGGGAAAACAAGGCGCCAAATCGACACAGATGTCACCCACGCGCGATGCCACTTGCGTTGGGCACGCCCTATCTTGCCGAGCGTGTCACTACTATATGGCCAAGCGCTGCACCGCTGCCAATAACAACTTAGTATGGTCGCGGCACCGAAAGGCGAAAACTTGCGCGGCGCTGCCATCTTCGACACTTTGGTGATCACGGATGATGGTAGGGCGGTCGAAAAGGTGGGTAAAAACAGACAAATAGTGGCTGTTGGAAATCAGTCCGGGGTGCAGCCCGACATGACTGTTACGGGCCTGACATGTCGCAGCGCAAGATGGTGACTTGGCTTCGGCCACGCTGGCGTGCTGCCTGGCGCCAGCGCCAGGCAAACGAAAGACCCGCCATGTAAGGCGGGCCTTTTAGCCTGAATGGCCCGCGTTTACTGCGGTGCCGCCCCAGCGCCGACTGCGATGTTCAGGCTGGCCCAGGATTTGGCAGCTGTGTTGCGCGCCGATGCCAAGCTAATACGGGCCGCCGCCAAGGCGCGGTCAACTTCGAGTAGATCCAACAGGCCCAGCGAGCCTGCCTCGAAGTTGCGCTGCGCCAATTCATAGGCACGCTCGTACGAGGTCACGGCCGCCTCCAGCGCACCAACCTGTTGCCGATAACGCTGCAGGTTCGAGTTCTGGGTCTGCACATCGCCCACAGCCGTGGTGATACTGGACCGCCACGTGGTTTCGGCCAGTTCGGCCTGTGCCACGCGCTGGTTGTGGGTCGCGCGCAGCAGCCCTTGGTTCAACAGAGGCAACGAGATACGCGGGCCAAAGCTCCACATATCGCTGCCGCCTGTCGAGGTTGCCGAACCGGTCAGAGACAGCGAGGGGTAAAGCGCTGCTTGCGCCACACCCACAGTCGCCATCGCCGCAACCAGATCATGCTCGGCCGCGCGGACATCGGGGCGATTGCGCAACAGGTCAGCGGGCACGCCGATACGCGGCGGTGCCGGCACGCGCAGCATCGATGCGCCGCGCTGCAATTGCGCCATCAACGGGCCAGCGGGCTCGTTCAGCAGCGTTGCCAAACGGAATACCTGCGCGTTGAACGCCGCTTCCTGCGTCGGCAGATCAGCGCGGGCGGTGGCCAGCAGCGCCTCGGCTTGGGCGACTTCGAAATCGGTCGCCGACCCCAGATCCAGTTTGTTGCGCGTCACCGACACGGTCTGTTGGCGTGTTGCCACCAGATTGCGCGTCAGGGCCATCGATTCTTGATAGTAGCGCGCATCGCTGTAGGCCGAGATCACCTCGGCGATCCATGCAAGGCGTGTGGTCTGAGCGCCCGCCTCGGCGGACAGCAGGCTGGCCGAAGCCGCTTGCCGCGCGCGTTGTTGGCCCCCGAACATGTCGAACACGAAACTTGCCGACAACGCACCCCCATTCGAGGTGCTGGCCTGGATGTTGTCACCACCCGAGCGTTCGCGCTGCCCGGTCAGGCTGCCTTGAACTTGGCTGGCAGCCACGCCGGTGGCTTGCGCCGCCGCACTCGCCACCTGAATGCGCTGGTTTGCGGCCAACACATTCAGGTTCTGGGCCAAGCCACGCTCGATGATGTTGCTCAGCGTGGTGTCGCGGTAGTCCGCCCAGAACTTGGTCTGGGCCACTGTTGCCACGGGGGTGCCATCACCGCCGACGAACCCCGTCGGAACAGCCGGTGGGGCTGTTCCTTCGGGGTTGGGCCCGACCGCCGCACAGGCGGCCGTCAGTAACAGGATAGGAAGGGTTTTCAGCCCAGTGCTAAACACGGTCATGCGTGTTTTTCCTTTCTCGAGAACCGTTCGACGACGGACAGGACAGCCACATAGAACGCCGGCACCAAGAAGATGCCGATCGCACCTGACGATGTCATACCGCCCAGCACCCCGATACCGATCGAGTTTTGCGCACCCGCACCGGCACCCGTCGCGATCGCCAAGGGCAGAACCCCCAACATAAACGCAAACGTGGTCATCAGGATCGGACGCAAGCGCATCTTGGCAGCCATGATGGCGGCTTCGCGCAGGGTATGGCCCTGATGGTACAATTGTTGGGCGAATTCCACGATCAGAATGGCGTTACGCGCGGCCAGACCGATGGTCGTCAGCAAGCCCACCTTGAAGTAGACGTCGTTTGACTGGTCGAACAGACCCGCCGCAATGACGGCCCCCAAGATACCGACGGGCACCGACATCATCACCGCGAACGGAACCGACCAGCTGCCGTATAGGGCGGCAAGCGCAAGGAACACGACCGCTGCCGACAGGGCGAACAGCATTGGTGCCTGGTTGCCCGACTGGCGTTCCTGATAGGACAAGCCGGTCCAAGCGACGCCATAACCGCCACCCATTTCGGCGACCAGTTCTTCCATCACCGCCATCGCGTCACCCGACGACAGGCCTGCTGCAGCTTCGCCGCTCAGCTCCATCGCCAGAGTGCCACCATAACGCGAGACTGTCTGGGCCTGTTGGTCCCAATTGCGCGACGTGAACGCCGAGAAGGGAACCATCTCGCCGCTGCTGTTGCGGGCATACCAACGGTCGATGTCCTCGGGTTGGCTGCGGGCAGACGCATCGCCCTGCACGATCACCGGTCGCAAGCCGCTGCCCATGGCAAAGTCGTTGACTTCGCGGCCCGAGAAGATGACCGAAAGCATCGCATTCACTTCCGAGATGCTCAGACCGAAAGCCGTCGCCTTTTGCTGGTCGATATCAAGACGCATGGCGCTTTGGAACGGGCTGTCGCCCCCACGGATATTGATGATGCGACCATCAGCCTGTGCCTTGGTCACCAATTCGGCCGCGGCAGCAGCCAGTGCCTCTTGGCCACGTTGCGCCTGGTCAACCAGCTGCATCGTAAAGCCCGAGCTGGCGCCCAGACCCTGAATGGCCGGCGGCTGTAGGAAGTAGACCATCCCCATGCGGTTTGTCATGAAGAAGTGGCCGTTGGCGCGGTTCACCAGATCGGCAGCCGAAATCCCTTCGCGGTCTTTGTAGTCCTTGAGGCTGACAAAGATCATGCCGGCATTCTGGCTGGCACCCGACATCGAAAAGCCCAAGATCCCGAAGACGGCTTCAACCGACTGCGACTCTTGCTCGAGCAGGTAGGTTTGGACACGGTCCAGCAGTTCGCGCGTGGTTTCCATGGTCGAGCCGTCAGGCGTCTCGATGATCGCCATCAGCACGCCTTGGTCTTCTTGCGGCACGAACGACGACGGCAGCTCTTGAAAGCGGTCAAGCGCGACCCAGCCGATACCGACCAAGGCGATGATCATGAAGAACGGACGACGCACCAGTGCCTTTACAACCCAGCCATAGCCGTTGGTCGTGTTTTCCAGACCACGGTTGAACCAGCGGGCCGGTGCAATACCACCGCCATGCTTGCGCGGCTTCAGCAGGCTGGCACACATCGCAGGTGTCAAAATGATCGCAACACCCAGCGACAGCACCATCGCGGTAATGATCGTCACCGAGAACTGGCGATAGATGATACCGGTAGAACCCGACATAAAGGCCATCGGCAAGAACACGGCCGACAGAACCATCACAATACCGACTAGAGCCGAGGTGATTTCCTTCATGCTCTTTTCGGTGGCTTCGACGGGCCCAAGGCCGTCTTCTTCCATCACACGTTCGACGTTTTCCACCACAACGATCGCATCGTCCACCAGCAGGCCGATGGCCAGAACCAGCGCGAACATCGTCAGCGTGTTAATGGAATAGCCCATGACGGCCAGCATCCCCAGCGTGCCCAAAAGCACGACCGGAATGGCAACCACGGGAATAATCGTCGCGCGCCAGCTTTGCAGGAAGACCAAAATAACCAGGAACACCAGAACGATAGCTTCGATCAGTGTATGGTAAACTTGGTCGATCGATTTTTCCACAAACGGCGAAGTATCATAGGGGTAAACGATCTGGACGCCATCGGGCAGCGCGCTGGACAAGGTCTCCAGCGTGTGGCGCACGGCCTCGCCGGTATCCACGGCATTCGCGCCGGTGGCCAAGTTCACGGCAAAACCCGAGGCGGGTTTACCGTTGTACAGCGAGTCGAACCCGTAGCTGTCCTGACCAATCTCGATCCGCGCCACGTCGCCCAGGAAAACGGTCGCCCCGTCTTCGTTCACGCGCAGCAGGATGTTTTCGAATTCGGTCACAGTCTTTAGCTGCGATTGTGCCGACAGCGGGATCGTAAGGCGTTGGCCTTGCGACACAGGGCGGTTGCCCAGTGTGCCGACTGTGACGTTGGTGTTCTGTTCAGACACTGCCCCCAGAATATCCGAGGTTGTCACCTGATACTGAACCATCTTCATCGGATCCAACCAGATGCGCATGGCATAGCTGGTGGCAAACGATTGGATCGAACCGACGCCCGGCGTACGGCGGACCGGGTCTTCCAGCATCTGGCTGGCCAAGTCGCCCAGTTCCACGGCAGAATAACTGCCGTCAACCGACGTCAGTGCGCCAACCAACAGGATCGACGAAGTCGAGCGATAGACCGATAGGCCGTTTTGCTGCACGATGTCGGGCAGCTGTGCCGAGGCCAGCTGCAAGCGGTTTTGCACCTGCACCTGCGCGATATCGGGGTCAATCGTTTCGTCGAATGTCAGGGTGATCGTTGCCGCACCCGTCGACGAATTCGAGGTCATGTAAACCATGCCGTCGATGCCGGTCATGGCATCTTCGATCACGGTCGTCACCGAATCCGCAACGATTTCGGCCGAAGCCCCGTTGTATGTCGCCATGACCTGCACGGTCGTTGGCGCGATGTCAGGATATTGGGCAATCGACAGCCGCGTCAGGCCAATGGCGCCCAACAGCATAGTGGCGATGGCCAACACCCATGCAAACACACGGTGGTGGATAAAGAAATGTGCCATCAGTTGCCACCCGTGGCCGGCGCTGCGTCATGGATGATGCCGGCGTCGTCAATGGTAACCGGCACCGGCGTCACGTCAGCGCCCGCGCCCAGCATCGAGGTGCCGTCAACGATCAGCTGGTCGCCCTCGTTCAGGCCTTCGGTGATGATCCACTGGTTTTGCCACGTGCCGACATCGGTCACAACGCGCTGCGCCGCTTTGCCGTCTTCGACGACCCACACGGTCAGATTGCCCATGCGGTCACGCACGCCCGCAGTTTGGGTGACCAAAAACGCGCTGGTTTCGCCAAATGCCACCTGACCCCGCACAAACATGCCGGGCAGCAACTGGAAGTTAGGGTTGGCAAAGCTGAAGCGCGTCTCGACAGTGCCGGTCGTTGTCGACACGGCAAAACCGGGCGCGACGAATTGGCCAACGGCGTCATAGGTGACGCCGTTTTCCAGCATCAGCGTGGCGTTCAAATTGCGCAAAACGCCGGTGTCGGCGTTCGTGATCTCGTTCTGGATCTGCTGCAGACGAACGGCGGGGCTGTAAAGATCAACCTCGATCGGGTCGAGCGTGGTGACAGTCGCCAGCGCGGTCGTTTGGCTGGCCGTGACCAGATCACCGACGGATACGTTCGACAAGCTTGCCATGCCGTCGATCGGGCTGGTGACGGTCGTCCAGTCCAGCTCCATCTGGGCCAGCGTCAGCGATGCATCAGCGGCGGCCAGCGTGGCCTGCGCTTGGTCAAGCGCTGCTTGCGCGTTTTCAACATCAGCCTGCGTGGCGCCCGACCCCAGCAAACGCTGGGCACGGTCAAAGGCAGACTGCGCCTGACGCACGCCCGCATCCGCCGACGCAACTGTCGAGCGCGCCTGAACCATTGCAGCCTCGTAGGTGGCCGATTCGATGCGGAACATCGGGTCGCCCTGCTTGATCGGCGCGCCGGGGGTATAAATAATCTCGGTCACCATGCCATTCACACGCGGGCGCACCAGCGTTTCGTCGGCAGCAACGGCGCGACCGGGCACCGTGATCGTGCGCGGCACGGTCTGCAGGTGCATTTCCACAACCCCGACTGGGCGTGGCGGAGGAGCATTTTGGGCAAAGACAGGTGCCGCCAAAAGCGCGAAAATCGCAGTGCCGACAACCGGGAGGGTGCCGCCGGACAAGCTTGATTTCATCGTAGGCCTCATAAGATGGACGTGCGTGATCCGCAAAAGCATCGGTAGCGCAAAGAAAACGCACCGCAGGCACCAAGACCTGCGATGCAAATGCGCCAACCAAATGACAGGACAAGTGCTGGACAGACACATGAACCTGCCGCTGCCGCCCGCCGCGATAGCGTGGGGTTGCCCCACCGCCACCACAATACGAAACCGACACCTCGCGGTATGAATGGGCTTTGTATAGCTCGGCTACATTTCCGTAGTTTAATCTTATTGCGCAGAAATGTGTCTGAAGATAGCTTTTTTATGTCTAAGTGTGTCTAATATGCTAGCGACATGTTCAGACACAAAAATCCCAGCCATGGCACGAAACCCGCGCTATAAGCCTGCTGCAAGCATGACAAAGGCCCGCGCCGCGTGAACCACATACTTATCGTCGATGACGACCCGGAAATCAGAACCCTGCTCAGTCGCTACCTCAGTGGGCAAGGGTTTCGTGTCTCGACGGCGGCGAACCGGCGCGAATGTATGCAGCGACTGGCACAGGAATCGCCCGATCTGGTGGTGCTTGACGTGCTACTGCCCGACGGGTCCGGCCTCGAGGTCTGCCGCGAATTGACGACCGGCAGCCAACATGTCCCCGTCGTGCTGCTGACCGCCCTGAAAGAGGAGGTCGACCGCATTATCGGGCTGGAAATCGGCGCCGACGACTACCTCGGTAAACCCTTCAACCCGCGCGAACTGGTGGCGCGGATCAAGGCGGTTTTGCGGCGCGTCGGCGCGCAGCCGGACGATCCCCCCAGCACCGCGATCTACGCCTTTGCGGGCCTGCGCGCCGATACAGCCTTGCACACCGTCACAACCCCTAACGCCGCGCTGGTCGAGCTGACGGGTGCCGAATTCGAACTGCTGCGCGTCTTTCTGGAACGGCCGGGACGTGTTCTTTCCCGCGTGCAGCTGATGGATCTGACCCACGGTCGCGGGCAAGATACGCTCGACCGATCTATCGACGTGCTGATGAGCCGCCTGCGCCGAAAACTCGCCGAACAAACCGCCGAGCCGCTGTTTAAAACCGTTCGCAATGCGGGTTACCAAATGGTCGCCCCCGTCACAGAACTGGCACGCGGCGACGCCACAGGCCTGAGGCACGATGCATGATTTCGCTGCGTCTGCGCATCTCGCTTGTCCTGATCGGATCGATTCTTGCGGTGGTGATTTTATCGACCGCGGCCGTTCTGCATGTCATGTTTCCGCGTTATGTCGGCGGCACCATCGCACCCATCGTCCGCCAACTCGAAGCACTGGCAACGCTGGCCGAAACCGACCCCGGCGCCGCGCGGGTGGCCGGCGCCACGTTTATGGACCATCCGTTTGCAGGGGAAACCAACCGCGACGTACAGGGTCAGATGGAGGGGTTGTTCGTCAAAGCCACCCCGCAACACGACTTTACAGTGACACGCGGGCCGGGCGCGCCACATCTGACCGCCTCGTTACTGCTTGATACAGGCACGTGGATGGTGGTCGATATTCCCGACTTCAGTGGGCCAGACGATCACTTCGCATATCTAGCGATGTGGGTCGGCCTGATCACGCTGGGCACAGCGGGCATGGCTCTTTATCTTGCGTCTGGCATCTCGCGGCCGCTGACAGTGGTTGAAAAAGCCATGCAACGCATCGGACCCGATGGGGTCATCCCTCATGTGCAGGAAAAAGGCCCACCAGAAATTCGCCAGATGGCCCACACGCTGAACCAGCTGTCGCTACGGCTGCGCCAGTCGATGGAAAGCCGCATGCGGCTGATCGCGGCGGCCGGGCACGACCTGCGCACGCCACTGACACGCATGCGCCTGCGCGCCGAGTTCATCGCCGACCCCGAGGAACAAGCCAAGTGGCTCTCGGATCTGGAAGAAATGGATGCCATCGCTGACAGCGCTATCAGCCTTGTCCGCGAAGAAGTGGGACAGCACACCGCTGAAACCATCGACCTGCGCAACGCCCTGCACGATGTTTTGGCCGACATGGGCGATGACGTCACTTTGGGGCAAATGCCACAACAGCCCGTGTTCGTGCGCGTGGAACCGATCGGCCTGAAGCGCGCGCTGCGCAACTTGATTCACAACGCGGCCATTCACGGCGGCGGCACCAGCGTCGCGCTGCAACTGGACACGACGCCCACGGGCGATATGGCGCGCGTGATCATTCGTGATCAAGGCCCCGGCATCCCTGCCGAATTGCTGGAGCGTGTCTTCGAACCCTTCTTCCGCGTCGACATGGCCCGGAGAAAGTCAGTGCCCGGCGTCGGCCTCGGCCTTGCCATCGCGAAAGAGATTGTCGAGCGGTTTGAGGGCAATATCGCGATCCGCAACCTATCCCCGAACGGGTTGGAACAGATCATCGCGCTGCCCGTCGCGCTGAAAGCTGCGGGCTGACAAAACCACCCCGCGATTTGACATCGCGAGGTGGCGCAGTGGTGTGGCAGCGATCAAACGGTGACCAAGGCCTTGTTGTTTTGCGCATGACGTATGGCAAGCTTGCGCGCCATGCGGCCCGACAACAGTTGCCGCGCAGGCGCAGGTTCAGCCTTGGCGTCCAGCAGCTCGGGGAACAGGGCGTGGATTTCCGCCACAGCATCAGGCCCCAGCGATTTCAGCGCTTGCGGCCCAGGGTAGAGCGACTCGGTCTCGGCCCCGTTGGCCGTGATAATCTCGTGCGCGTCGAACATCAGGTGGAAGTATTTGACGGTGTTCAGGGTATCGGCGATATCGAAACCCTCAACGTTCAAAAGCTGCTTGGCGGGCACCAAAGCTTCCGCGTTGTCCACCATCCGCTGCGTAGTTTTCGACCGCACCAACATCCGGTGCTGCGGCGAGACCAGCAAATCCTGCACTGGCAGCCCTGCCCCCAGCGCACCAGCCGCAATGCGAATTGGGCGCAGGTTCGGCTTGACGATCAGCACGGGCAGGCCAAGCGTGCGCGACCCGATCCAGCGAATGGGTTGCAGGCCGTGGTCACGCGTCGCCACCAGATCGCCCACACGCAGATCATCAATCATCACCTCGCCGCGGTCGGTCAAAATCATCGTGCCGCTGGTGAAGCAGGGAATTTCCTCGGGCGGGACGAAGTTGTCCCAGTCGATCTGCTCGCCATCGACGTTTTCGACGAAGGTCAGCACAGTGCCCTCGGGCGGCCACGGGCCCTGAAAGGTGAACCCGATGACGCCGTATTCGTCACTGGTAAGGTAATCCCAGTCGCCTTGGTGGTTGGGATTGACGCGGACGGCAGAGATGGCAACGAGGCGGTAGGATTCACCGTCGTCACCCATCAGTTGCACCTCGTACTCATTCTCCAGCTGAAGCGTCCCCGGCGGATGCACAGTGCCATTGATCGTGATCGGATCAACGTTTTCTTGCTTGTGCCGCGGCCAGTCTGACTCGGGGTCCCATTCGGGGTCCCACGGATCATCTGTGAAATGCTCGTAGTCGCTTTCAACGTCGATGTGGGTGATCCCGGTGTAGTCGAACGACAGCGTGGTCCCAGCCGGTGGAAGCCCGCCCCATGTTTCGCCGCCGACGAACAGACCATCGGTCTTGTCGGGTAGCACATTGTTTGTCGCGCTGTACGCACTAAGATCAAGAAAACCAAGAGTATGCGTGGCCACTGGAGGCTCCATCTAGATACGGGTGACAAAAGACGCGGGAGAGGCGCCTTCGATGAATCTGATAGGGATGGTCATAGGCAGGTCGTGGCACCAGCTACGCAGCAATATTTCAAGCTGACAAGACATATAGTGTTAACTTTTTGGTATAAGCGTATATTCGCTTATTTTTTCCTGAATTGGCCCGCTGCTTGGCCAGTTCCACACAAAAGAAACCCGATAATTTCCAGTTTCTTGCCATTCATGCGCAATAAATGAAAAACATCGCGATTCGCGCTGCATGAATGTGCGCGGGCGAATGGTTAACGCTGATTAACCCCCCTCAATTCGCCAAAGGGCACGATTAAACAGCACCCCGAACACACGCAGTGCTGATTGCTTGGGCGTCGACCCAAATCATTCGTACACATCAGCCGAAAGGATTGTCCTACCCCGCCGGCTTCGCCAGTCTGCCCGCAGGCCCACCCGACCCAATAACAAGGGCCTGAATACATGGAGATATGTGATGACACACCGCCTTGCCCTGCTGGGCTCCGCCGCTTGCCTGCTGATGGCGACAGATCTGGCCGCAGCCCCGCTTAGCGATGCACAACAGGCTTGGCTTGATGCCGCCATCACCGCCTACGAGCCGCGCATGACCGAAGTCGCCCAGACCATTTGGGCCAACCCCGAACTCGGCTACCTCGAGACAGGCACCGTCGCGCTCCTCAGCGGCGAATTGGAAGCCAACGGCTTTACCGTTGAAACCGGCATCGCCGGCCTGCCCACCGGATTTGTCGCATCCAAAGGCACGGGCGATGGCCCGGTTATCGCCATTTTGGCCGAAATGGACGCCCTCCCCGGCTTCTCGCAAGATGCGGTGCCCTATCAACAGGCGGTTGAGGGGATTACTGCGGGCCATGCCTGCGGCCACCACCTGTTCGGCGCAGGCTCGGTCGCCGCGGCCATTGCCGTGGCGCAGTGGCTGGAAGACGAAGGCATTCCCGGGCAAGTGCGCCTTTACGGCACGCCCGCCGAAGAAGGCGGCTCGGGCAAGGTCTATATGGCGCGCGAAGGCGTGTTCGATGATGTCGACGTGGCCCTGCACTGGCACCCTGCGTCCAGCAACAGCGCATCGCAAGGCTGGTCGCTGTCGAACGTCAGCGCGAAAATCCGCTTTTACGGCCAGTCGGCCCACGCCGCGCTAGCCCCCGAACAAGGCCGCTCGGCGCTCGACGGCCTCGAGGCGACGACGCATATGGTAAACATGCTGCGCGAACACGTGCCACAGGACACGCGGATCCACTATGTCATCTCGAACGGCGGGTCGGCCCCGAACGTGGTGCCCGATTTTGCCGAACTCTACCTCTATGTGCGCCACCAAGACCCGCGCATCGTCGGCGAGGTCTTCGACCGCGTCGAGCAAGCCGCAATGGGCGGCGCGATGGGAACCGGCACCCGCGTCGAGATCGAGCGCATGAGCGGCGTCTATTCCGTTCTGCCGAACGACGTGTTGGGTCAGGTGATGGACAGCAACCTGCGCGCGCAACCCGCCATCAGCTGGACCGAGGACGAAACCGCCTTCGCAACCGAACTGGCCGAGACCCTGCGCGCGCCGGGCGATTTCGCATCGGTCGGCACGGTGGATGCCTATGAATTCGGCGACGTCGGGTTCTATTCGACCGACGTTGGCGATGTCAGCTGGATCGTCCCGACCGTCGGCTTGGGCACCGCGACCTATGTGCAGGGCACGCCTGCGCATAGCTGGCAAGCGGTCGCCGCTGGCGGCATGTCGATTGGTCACAAGGGCACCGCCCTCGCCGCACGTACGCTGGCTGCAACGGCGATTGAACTGTTCCAATCGCCCGAGGTATTGGAAGCGGCCAAAGCCGAATTCGACGCCGCCCGCGGCGACGCGTTCAGCTACGAGGCCCTGATCGGCGACCGCCTACCCCCGCTGGACTACCGCGCACCCGCCGCACAATAACGGCACCTAGCGCCGCCTGCCTTCGGGTGGGCGGCGCTAGAACATTTTGCTGCGTTTGGCATCTTGCACGGCAAATTCAATCAGCGCGGCAATGTCGGGGGAACGGTTCGCCCCCCAGATAAACAATATTGAACGCTTGCTTGCGCCCGTCAAAATCTGGAAACAAGGCCACCAGCGCGCCGGTTCGCAGCTTTTTGGCGACCGCAAAATGCGGACACAGCGCGATGCCCAAGCCCTTGTCGGCCATTTCTGCTGCCACCTTAGCGCTATTTTGTAAAATCGCTCCAGCACCTGTATTATCGCCGCGTGTCATGCTCCACCGAACGCCGTTGCCGCAGTTGGTATCGCTGATGCAGTCATGCTCTTTCAGATCAACCATCCGGAGGGGCGTGCCCGCTGCGCGATATAGGCAGACCCTAAATCTATCGGGGCCGAGCTGCGGATATGCCTCGCCAGCTACCGTCAGCTCCGCCGCGCGGGTGGTGCGCTGCAACAAGCGGATACCCAACCGACGCTCCAACTCGGCCACCTATTTCGACGTTAGCCGGTTCGAAATCGAATGCCGCGCGGCCGCGTCAGTAAAAGACCTCGTCTCGGCAGTTGCCACCAAGGCGCGAATTCAGTCCAGCACATCCATGGCGTATTAAGAACGTATCGTTGAAAGAGAAACAACAACAGTTGCATTTCATTCACAATGGAACAAGCAGATAGTCCGTCACATCGCCGTCAATGGACAGATCAACCCCGATGCCCACCGTTGCAAGCTTCCTACCCCACAAAGCCGCCACCCGCGCGCTGCCGCGCAGGGCCGCCTCAGCCAAAATATGCGCGTGCCAAAGCGTCTTGACTGGTGGGGGCACATCGGCAAGGATTTGCCTAGTCAACGCAAAAGACGCGCGCATCGGTGGCCCGACCCATTTGGCCCCCGACCCAAGCAAGGCCACCACATCCGGCCCAGCCCAGCGATGCCCCTTTGGCGCGGACCCCACAGCCAGCGCACGTGCGCTAGCCGAACGACGGGCGTGGGCGGACGCCACCCACACCATTGCAATACTGCGGCGGGCAATCGGTGCTGCCCTGCAGACAAAGATCCGTTTGCGCGCCGACACCTGCCGGACCCGACCTGCCTAACGTTATGAAACCATCAATAGATCTAGCGTCTGTATCAATGCGTCGCTTCGTTCTCGACTGATCGCGCTGGTCCAACAGGGATTATGAAATGGTTGATCTTTCCTCTGCCCCGTGGGGCATTTTGCTGCTCAGGCTTGCACTGGCGGCGCTGTTCTTTGCCCATGCCGGGCTGAAGCTTTTTGTCTTCAAACCTGCGGGCACTGTCGGGTTTTTCCAATCGCTCGGGCTGCCCGGCTGGTTCGCTTATGTCACGATAGCAGCTGAAATCATCGGCGCATTCGCGCTGCTGCTGGGTATCTGGCCACGTGTTTTCGCCATCCTGCTGATCCCCCTGCTGGCAGGAACAATCGTCAAGGTGCACGGCCCTGCAGGGTTCTGGTTCAACAACCCAAACGGCGGGTGGGAATACCCAGCGTTTTGGATTGTTGCGCTACTGACGCTCGCCCTGCTGGGCGATGGGGCATGGGTAATGCTCCCCAGCCCTTTCTAGCCTGAAAACCGGGCACTGGGCCAAGCGGCCCGGCGCATTCCACGAAAGTATATGTTATGACGATCTCTTTGGTAATTCTGCTGCACGGTGTCGGCAGCAACGGTTCCGACTTGGCCCCCATTGCCGACCATCTGGCTCACGATCTGCCGGGCACCGCCTTTGAAACCCCCGATGGCACCCAACCGTTCGATATGGGCGGGCCGGGGCGGCAGTGGTTCTCGGTTTCGGGGGTCACAACGCAGAACCGCCCTGCCCGCATCATCGCCGCGCGCCCCGCGTTTGACGGGGTGATCGCGCGCCTTGCGCAAAAGCACGGGCTGCAAGATCAACCCCACCGCATCGCACTGCTGGGCTTTTCGCAAGGCACGATCATGGCTCTCGACGCGTTTGCAACCGGGCGCTGGCAAACGGGCGCTGTGGTTGGGTTTTCGGGGCGACTTGCCACCGACGACCCGCTTACCCCCGTCAAGGGTGGGCGCGTCCTGCTGGTGCACGGCACGGGCGATCGCACCATTCCCGCGCAGGAATCCGAACAGGCCGCAGCACGCTTGACCGCCGCCGGCGCGGCCGCACAGGTGACGCTGCTACCCGGCCTTGGCCACACGATCAGCGCCCAAGGACTGCAACTTGCCGCCAGCTTCCTAAAGACCGCTAGCTGACCCCGTAACCTTTTTAATGCAACCCTTAGAACATGAGGTTCGAATGGACACCGAAGTCCGAGGCCGAAGCGGCTTAGGCCGCGCGTGGCTCATATTACTAGGCGCGGTCTTGGTGGCCGCCGGCCTGTTCTTTACCATCGGGGGCGGTTGGCTGATCGGCCTCGGGGGTAGCTGGTACTTCCTGATCGCGGGTCTGGTGCTGATTGCCTCGGGCGTGCTGATCATCTGCGGCCAGGCAATCGGCGCGGCGCTGTTCGGGCTGACCTTCATCGCCACCGTCGTCTGGGGCGTGTGGGAGGTTGGCTTCACCTTCTGGCCACTGGTCAGCCGCCTGTTCGCCATGGCGGTCGGCGGTATCGTCGTCGCCCTTTCGGTGCCGCTGCTAACGCGCGCCCGCACACCGCGCCTGATCGGGCTGGGATCGGCCGTCGCGCTGGTGGCTGGCGTCGTCATCACAGCGATCAGTGCATTCTCGCCCAAGGGCGTGATCCATCCGACCGAAACCGCCGCTGCCCCGCAGGCAGCACCCGCAACCGCGCCCGACTGGTCGGCGTGGGGCGCGAACGACCAAGGCCACCGGTTTGCCGCTCTGGACGACATCACCCCCGCGAACGTCAACACGCTGGAAGTCGCATGGACGGCCCACACCGGCGAGACACCGCAGAGCACCGGATCGGGCGCCGAAGACCAAAACACCCCGCTGCAAATTGGCAACCAACTGATCGTTTGCACGGCCTATGGCACGGTTATCTCGTATAACGTCGACACCGGCGCCGAAAACTGGCGCAATGAATCGGGCGGCACCGTGCCCGCATGGCAGCGTTGCCGCGGCGTGGCCTATTTTGATGCCGCAACCGCCAGCTTCGTCGCCGACGAGCCCGACGGCATCACCCCCGACCGCACCGTTAGCCCGCAGCGCGTGTTCGTGCCCACCGTCGATGCCCGCCTGATCGCGCTGGACATCACCACCGGCGAGCGTGTCGCCACCTTTGGCGAAGACGGCGTTGTCGACCTGAAAATCGGCATGGGCGAGGTCAAACCCGGCTACTACCAACAAACCTCGACCCCGCTGGTTGCAGGCAATCTGGTGATCGTCGGGGGCCGTGTGGCCGACAACAACGAAACGGGCGAACCCCCGGGCGTGGTGCGCGCCTTTAGCGCCGAAACCGGTGCGCTGGTCTGGGCTTGGGACCCGGGCAACCCCGCCGTCACGCGCGAGCCGCTGGACGAAGGCGGATATACCCGCGGCACGCCGAACGTGTGGTCGGCCATGTCGTTCGACCCCGATCTTGGCCTTGTCTACCTGCCGACCGGCAACGCCACGCCCGACTTCTGGGCCGGCGAGCGAACCGAGATGGACGACCTCTACTCCTCCTCGGTGGTGGCGCTGAACGTCTCGACCGGCCGCGTGCAATGGCATTTCCAAACCGTGCACCACGACCTGTGGGACTTCGATATCCCCGCACAACCCGTGCTGTATGACATCCCGAACGCCGATGGCACGACGACGCCTGCTGTCGTGACGGTGTCGAAAACCGGCATGATCTACCTGCTGAACCGCGCCACCGGCGAGCCGCTGGCCGACATCGTGGAACAGCCCGTCCCGCAGGGCAATGTCGAGGGCGAGCGCTATTCGCCGACGCAGCCCTATTCGATCGGGATGCCGATGATCGGCAACGCGACCCTGACCGAGGCCGACATGTGGGGCGCAACCCCGTTCGACCAGCTGATGTGCCGCATCCAGTTCAAGGGCATGCGTCACGAAGGGATCTTCACACCCCCGGGCCTTGACCATGCGCTGCAAATGCCCGGCTCGCTGGGCGGCATGAACTGGGGTTCGGTCTCGATCGACCCGACCACCAGCTATATGTATGTCAACGACATGCGCCTCGGCCTTGCCAACTACCTGATCCCCCGCGACCAAGTCCAAGGCGGCAGCGGGATCGAGATGGGCGTTGTCCCGCAACTGGGCACGCCGTTCGGCGCCATGCGTGAACGCTTCCTGTCGCCGCTGGGTGTGCCCTGTCAGGCCCCGCCCTTCGGCACGCTGACAGCGGTCGATCTGAAAACCCACGCGCTGGTCTGGCAAGTGCCGGTCGGCACCGTGCAAGACACCGGCCCGATGGGGATCCGCATGGGCCTACAACTGCCCGTCGGCATGCCGACGCTGGGGCCGACACTGGCCACCCAGTCGGGGCTGATCTTCATCGCAGGCACGCAAGACTTCTACCTGCGCGCCTATGACAGCCGCACCGGTGCCGAGGTCTGGAAAGCTCGCCTGCCCGTAGGCAGCCAAGGCGGCCCGATGACCTTCCGCTCGCCCGATACTGGCCGTCAATACGTGGTGATCACCGCAGGTGGCGCCCGCCAGTCGCCCGATCGGGGCGATTATGTGATCGCTTACGCCCTGCCCAGCTAAGGCTAAGCCACTGAAAAAAATGAACGGGGGCGCATCTGCGTCCCCGTTTGCATTTCAAGACCCGAATTCGGAACAGACCGTTGAAAGCGATACAACAAAGTCGCCATGTTATTCTAAATGATATGCGGCAATATTTTAACATGCAGCGCAAGTATCTGAAAAAACAAAACTCGTTTTTTATTCAGTCTTTTACGGTAATCCATTACTCCCCAATCCGCACCCGAACGGTCGAATGGAACGCTCAACAGCCTAATCCCGCCCATGATGTTGACCCACCTTGCATTAGGATCGTTTTACCTGCCCCACGGCCTCGGCAAGATCACGGGATTTGCGGGTACCGTCGGCTTTCCCGCCCCTGCATTCTTCCTCGCGCTTGCAATGCGGACCGAATTGGTCGTCGCCAAGCTGACAAATCGCGGTGCCAGATATCCCGCCATCTTTTCGATCGGCCTGATGGCTGTCGCCGCGCTGGCGCAATTCAGCGCCAAAGGCCCCAATTTGTATTGGGCCCGCGGCGGCATCGAATATCAGATGTTCTGGCTCATCACATCGGTGGCCGTCTTCTTAAACGACTGGCGCAAAAGCCCCGGCCTGTTCGATATATTCAAAACCCTCTGATATCTTCCCTTCCCCAACGCACCGTCATCGCGGGTAAACCAGCGGTTCGCGCACCGGATGGAGGCTGCCCAAAGCACAAGGAATTCCATGTTCCGCACATCCGGCATCAGCCGCCTCAGTGTTCCTGCAACCGTGCTCTCCGCGCCTTCCCCCAAACCGCTATCGCATCCGAGACCGCCGTCCCCGAAGCACCAAAGGGCACAAGCTGGCGATCGACGTGCGCGGCGACACACCGCCCAGTACGAAGTGACGAAACCTGCTTTCACCCAGCGCTTTCCCCGCATCACAATCGAAATCTTGGTCGACTAAAGCAAGTTGCACGGCGCTTACGTCGACAATCAATGCGCGACCGGCAGTATCATCCCCGATGTCATCCAACTGCAAACCCTGCAAGATTTCACCCGCCGGAAGGCTGAAGACCGCCTGCTCCCCTCCAAGCACGAAGGACACGAGCATGTCCGCGACCTGTTCAAAGATCCCGATGGCGCGTGGCTGTTGGTCGGCCTATTGGCCTTCAGTTATATGTAAGATCCGGCCACCACTGTGCCCACAAGCCCGCTGAATTTTATCAAACTAGAGTGGTAGGGCGAAATCGCGTCGAGCTACCCTCACGATCATGACGCGGTGCTCGACCTCTACAGGCTTTATGTCGAGGCCAATGGCCGAAACTGGCTGCGAGCGATGACCGACCAAAAAATAACATTTGCGCGCGGTTCGCACTCTCCCCGCGCGGTGTTGACCAATAACGAACTCAACTTCGGCAGCGGTGGCTCGGACTCGTTGATCGCGATGACTGCCAGTCGGTACGATGGAAGGTGGCCGAGGCGCACCCCCGTGGCATGGCAAGTCTCGACCGAGCTGCAGTCGTATGACGGCTGGTCGCTGTGCATAGGCGCATCAGCGGCGGGCGGCCTCAAAACCGCTTGAGACTAAGCGAACGCCAACCTCGACGACTTCCCCACTTTCATGGCAGACCGCGCGGCGACCGAACGCTGGAAACAGACCTTCGCGCTCCATTTCGGCGAAGTTCAAGGCGCGTCGACCCCCGGCTGGCTGCGCCTGCTCCCCGGCGCCTGAACCATTTAATGATGGGGGCGGTTCCATAGCGCGGCCGCGGTAATTTTACAAAAAAGTCATACCCACGCGACAGTTACGTTGCATTTTCCCGTGATGACGGGCGCGTTTATCCCCCGCATATGGAAATGCAAATGGTCCGCTTTACCGCTCTCCTCTCTGCCAGCTTCCTTGCCATCGCTGCCGCCGCCCACGCGCAAGACACCGCAGCTGATGCCCGCGCGTTTCCCGCGCAACTGGCCGGCCACGCCCAACTGCCCGCAGCCACTTTCATCGCGCCGCCCGCCGACGCGCCCAGCTATTTCGCCCAATCGGGCCGCTTTACGGCTGGCGCGCGGGTTGAACAGCCTATGGGCATCTTCGACGAAAAAACCGGCCTGTCGCGCCCGTTCGCTGGGCAGCCGGTGCAGGGGTTTTCCTCGACCCGCAGCCTTGGCGATAACCGCTTCTTGTTCCTGACCGATAACGGCTACGGCAATCAGCTGAACTCGGCCGATGCCATGCTGCACTTCAGCATCTTCAAAGCCGACTTCGACACAGGCCGTCTGGCCTTTGAACGGACGATCTTCGCCCACGACCCCGACCGCATCGTGCCCTTCCCCATCGTCACGGAAACCACCGATACCCGCTACCTGACCGGCCAAGACTTCGATTTCGAATCGATCCAACCCGTCGGCGATGGCTACTGGATTGGCGACGAATTCGGCCCGTGGCTGATCCAACTGGACGGCAACGGCCGCGTGCTGCAAGTGGTCGCGACCGAGGTTGACGGCCAGCTCTACCGTTCGCCCGACAACGCGTTCGTGCAGGCCCCTGCACCCGCAGGCCAACTGCCCGACAACGTGATCGTCCAACGCTCGGGCGGGTACGAGGGGATGGCCCTTGGTTCGGATGGCACGACCCTGTACCCGATGATCGAAAAAACCGTCTACAACTGGGCCGACGGCAGCTTTGAATCCATCAACGGCACGCCGGTTCTGCGCATTTTCGAATATGATACCGTCGCCAATGCCTGGGGCGACAAGGTGCGTTTCTACCCGCTGGAAGACGCGTCCTATTCGATGGGCAGCTTCAACATGATCCCTGGCACCACGCGCGCGCTGGTCATTGAACGCGACCAGAACGAGGGCGACCCCCGCGACGCCGCCTTCACCAAGCCCGCAAACTTCAAGCGTATCTATCTGATCGATCTGGAGCGTGCAGACGAGAACGGCGTGCTGGAAAAAATCGCCTACATCGACCTTATGAACATCGCCGACCCGAACGGCCTTGCCCCGCGCGGCACCATCGACGGCGTGTTCAACTTCCCCTTCATGACGATCGAGGATGTCGATTGGGTGAACGAGACCACCATCGTCGTCGCTAACGACAACAACTACCCGTTCTCGGTCGGGCGCGAATTCGGCCGTGCCGATGATAACGAAGTCATCTTGCTGGACGTCGCCGACTTCCTGAAAGCCGACTAAAATGGCAGCCCCCCGCAGCATCTTGCGGGGGGCGCTTTTTCAAACGGCAGCGGCCATGCGCGCCTTGGCAAAGGCGGCGATTTCTTCGGTCAGCCGATCCAGATTGGCCTTCACAGCAGCAAAGTCGCCGCTGCGCGCACGGGTGTCTTCGTCCATGTAGAGGGCGCGGTTTACCTCAATCTGCAAACTATGGCGGCCCTTCGCAGGGTCGGCATAGCGGCGGATCAGCTCGGCCCCGCGAAAGGGGTTGTTCAGCGCCACCTCGTAACCCTGCGCGCGAAGTGTATCGACCACCACCGCCACGAAATCAGGCGATGCCGTCTGACCATCAAAATCGCCGATCACAAAGTCGGGGCGGCGGGTGCCTGCAGGGTCGGGCGAAAGCGCATGACCAAAGGCGGGCATGGAATGGCAATCGACATGGTAAACCTGACCAAATTTCGCATGCACGCCGTCGATCAGGGCCGCAACGCGCTGGTGATAAGGCTGCCAATAGGTCGCGATTCGCGCCTCCATCTCGGCTACCGAAATCGGCACATCATGCATTAGCGTATCGCCCCAGGCGAAACGCCAGGCCAGACCCATGCCCCGTTTGGCCGCAGCAGACCCGAGCACCGGATGCGGCCACGGCGCGTCAAGCATTTCGACATCGACATCGCTCTCGGCGCGGTTCACATCCAGAAAACTGCGCGGAAACAACGCTCGCAGCAGCGGCGCACCCGTGGCGGGCGCATTGTCAAACAGCGCGTCGACATGCGTATCGGTCGCCTTCAGAACCATATCGGCCGAGACCGACGGATGGAAACCTGCGGGCAGATCCACGCCGCTGTGCGGGCTGTCATACACCACGCAAATGGGTGCAACACGCGGTGCCGCGACGTCGAGGACACCCGGAATTGCGTCGAACAAAGAAGAATTCAGCATTTTCTACCCTGAAACTACGATAGCAGCGGCTGCCGGCGGATAAGAGGTATCCGGCATGCCGACGAACAAATCACCCCGCCGCCCCGTCATTGCGGGCGAGGCGAAGGGACGCGGCATCACTTCGGTCTGCGCGGCGCGCACGGGGCCAAGGGCAGCGACGGCGGCGATTTCGGCATCGGTCATATCGACGTTCACCGTCACGACCGGCGCGGGGCCCGCGTCGATCCGCGGGTGGCTGACGGCATCGGCCACATCCATCCCCGCCACCAGATGCATCGCGGTAATCTGCGCCAGCGCAGGCACGATCATATTGCCACCCGACGCGCCCAGCACCGCGACCGACCGGCCACCGCCCGCAATCGCGACGGGGCACATGTTGTTGTGCGCGTAAGCCATCGGCACCATGGAATTGATCCGCCCCGGGCGCGGGTCGTACCACGCCATCCCGTTGTTCAGCAAAATCCCTGTCGCGGGCGACATCGCATAGGCACCGAACCGATTGAACAGCGTGAAGGTGATGGTCGCAAAACGGCCATCGGCATCGACGGCGTTGATTTGCGTGGTCGATCCGTCCTTGTCGCGCTCGGTCGCGGTCAGGGGGCGTTTTTCTTCGGAATAGGCGTATTTCAGCGCGGTGGCGAAATCGGCGTAGAACTTCGGCCCCACCTCGCCTTGCGTGCCGAACAATTCGGCAAACCGCCCTAACGCCAGCCGCAGCCGCGACCCGCCGCTGGTATCGCCGGGGGTGAACACGGTATGCCCCGCAAATTCAAACGGAACCGAGGGGTAGACCCGCGCCTCGTAAGCGGCCATGTCGTCCAGCGTGATGGTGCTGCCGGCGGCCTGCAAATCGGCCACCAACGCAGCGGCGGTCGCGCCGGTGTAAAAATCGTCAGGTCCCGCGTCGTGCAGGCGTGCCAGCGTGACCGCCAATGCAGGGTTGCGCAGCACTGCGCCCGGCGCAGGGATCTTGCCGCCCGGCTGGAAAACTGCCTGCATGTTTGCATCGGCGCGCATCTCGCCATGGCCGAGGCCGATCGCCAGCGTCGTGTGCCAATCGACCACCGTGCCCGCCGCCGCCGCATCGCGCGCAGGGCGGATGGCGCGGTCAAAGCCGATGGTTCCGAACTGCGCCAGCGCCGTTGCAAAGCCCCTCACCGCCCCCGGCACCACGACCGAGGTAAACCCCCGCACATTCGCGCCTCCCTTTGAGATCGCATTGCCGTTGAAGAATACGGCCCCGTCATCGGCTGGCGCGTAAACGTCCATATCCAGATGCGCGGGCAATCGCCCTGTGAATTCAATAGTTTGCGCGTCACCATTGGGCTGCATCACCTGCATATAACCGCAGGCGCCCAGACCCGACATCCACGGCTCGACCGTTTGCAACGTCAATGCGGCGGTGATCGCCGCGTCGACGGCATTGCCGCCTTCTTCCAATACTTTCGCACCCGCATCGGCGGCGCTGTAGTGCTGCGCGGTCACCACGCCCTGCGCGCTGACACCGGCGGGTTTGGTGCGGTCCCACCGCTCGCGGCGGGCCTTTTCAACGTCAGCGCGTTGCATTGTTCAACTCTTCCTCGACATATTTCTGCGCGGCGGATTGGGGCATCACTTCACCCGCGCGCACCTTGGCGATGAATTCGTTATAGCGCGCTTGGCGGAACAGCGCGTGATCACACACCTCGTCCGCCTCGTCGGGGGGCAGCACGATCACACCCGTCGCATCGGCGATCACCACATCGCCCGGCATCACCGGCGTATTCCCGACCGAGACCGGCACGTTCATCGCCCCGCCGCGATTGTAAACGCGCGTCGTGATGTGCGAAAATCCGCGCGACCAGCAAGGCAGATCCAGCTCCAAAATCTCGTCAGGGTCTGTGCACGGCCCGTCGATCACCACACCCGCCGCGCCGCGCAGCTTCAGCATCTGGCCCGTGCCGCCGCCAATGGGCGCATGGCGATCATCGCCCAAACGGTCGATCATCAAAAAATCGCCCGGACGCAGCTGCTTGATGGCGTAGTGCAGCATGGTGGAATCGTCGGACGGGATGGCAACCGTCACCGCCGTGCCCACAACCGTGCCCGGCTTGCGCAAAATAGGCTGGATCGCGCGGTGCACGAACCCGCGGTCGCGGAAATGCCCCACCATCGCAACCTCGACACCGCTATAGCGCGCGATCTTCTCGGCCGAGATCTGCTCCGGCATCGGATTGACTTTATACTTCGGTCCCATGATCTACTCCTCGATCGGATCAGGCCGCGCTTTGCGGCACCCAGCCTGCGCCCGGCACCGCGGACAGCAACTGGCGGGTGTATTCCTGCGCGGGATTGGTAAACAGTTGAACAGGCTCGCCGATTTCGACGATCTTGCCTTTTTGCATGACCGCGATCCGGTCACACAGCTGGCTTGCAACGCGCAAGTCGTGGGTCACAAACAGCAGACCAAACTGCAGGCGCTGCTGCACATCGACCAGCAATTCCAAAATCTGCGCCTGCACCGACACATCCAGCGCCGAGACGCTTTCATCCGCGATCAGCAGGGCGGGTTCTAGCGCCAAGGCGCGGGCGATGCAGATACGCTGGCGCTGACCACCCGAAAACTGGTGGGGGAACCGCTCGGCGGCCGAGGCGTCAAGGCCCATCGCCTCCAACAATTCGGCCGTGCGCGCGGCGGCTTGGGCCATTGGCACACCGTGGATCAACTGGCCTTCGGCAATGGCATCACCCACCTTTTGGCGGGGGTCCAGCGCGGTATAGGGATCTTGGAAAATGATCTGCGCATGACGGCGCGCATGGCGCAAGGCGCGCGGGCGCAGGCTGTCGAAGCGGATCCCGTCAATCTCGATCTCGCCGCCGTCGGCATCAACCATACGGATGATGCACTGCGACAGCGTCGACTTGCCCGACCCGCTTTCGCCGACCAAGCCCAGCGTCTCGCCGCGCCGCAGCGTCAGGCTGACGTCGTCAACGGCCCGCACCTCGTGCACCGCTTTGCCGATATGGCCCGTGCGATAGGTTTTCGAGATATTCTGCGCGCGCAGCACAGTCTCGCCCAAATCGCTACGCGCGGCGCGCGGCTCCAACCGAGGGACGGCGGCGACAAGGCGCTTGGTGTAGGCATGCTGGGGGTTGTTCAAAACTTCGGCGGTGGGGCCAACCTCCACCAACTCGCCGCGGCACATAACGGCGACGCGGTCGGCAATCTCGGCCACGACACCAAAGTCATGAGTGATGAACAAAATACCCGTGCCATGGCGTTCGCGCAGGCGCAGCATCAGCTTCAGAATCTGGGCCTGGGTCGTCACATCCAACGCGGTCGTCGGCTCGTCCGCGATCAGCACCTCGGGGTTCAACGCAAGCGCCGAGGCGATCATCACGCGCTGGCACTGCCCGCCCGATAGCTGGTGGGGATAGCTACGATAGATGCGCTCAGGATCAGGCAGCAACACCTCGGCGAACAGATCCAGCACCTTTTGGCGAATCTCGGCCTTCGACAGGTCGGTGTGGATCTTGAAGGTCTCGGACACCTGATGGCCGACCGTATAAAACGGGTTCAACGAGGCCGTCGGCTCTTGGAAAATCATCGCCAACTTGCCGCCGATGCGCTGCGTCCGCTGACGCTCGCCCATCTCTAGCAGGTTGTTACCGTGGAACATGATCTGCCCCTGCGGCCGGTCGAATTCCGCGTCCAGCAACCCCATCGTCGACAGCGCTGTCAACGATTTTCCCGACCCGCTTTCACCCACGATGCACAAAATCTCATTCCGGTGCAGCTGCAGGCTCAACCCCTCGACGGCGCGCGCCCGGTCACCCTTACCGGGCAAGGGGATCGTCAGGTTTTCATAACTTAGCAGCACGTCATCGGGCAGATGGTCGGACATATCTTTTCCTCGAACCAAGGGCGACCCCCAGGGGGGCCACCCGTGTCAGTCTTTAAGCAAACGACAAATACCCGCCGAACAGGCGCATTTCCGCGCCGGCAGGCGTCCAGTTGATGCCGCTGCGCAGCGCAAAGCTGCCCACCTGACGCCACATGAACAGCGCAGGCGTCACCTCCTGCCACGCCGCCGACATCTCTTTATAGGCCGCGAAACGCTCCTCGAACGACAGCGCGGCGTTAAAGCGCGCACCTGCGGCGATGTAAGCCTCGCTCGGGGCCCACGTTTTCCAATCCGCGCGCGAGCGGTTGGCCTCGGGGTTCCAGTCCAGCCACAGCGGCTGGTAGGGGTCGCCCGGAATAAATGCCGTCGCATTGGCGAAGTTCATCAGGTGGAACGGGCGCTGATACACCATCGAGAAGTTGTCCAAGACCCGCATCTCGACATTGATCCCTACCTCGGCCCACTGCTGAACCATGATCTCGGCCGCCGTTTCGTAGTTCGGGTAAAAGCCGCGGGTAATGTGCCAGATCAGCGGCTGGCCGTTGTAGTCGGTCTGCTCGACCAAGGCGCGCGCCGCCTCGGGGTCGTAGGGCAGGTTCGACTTCAGGTCAGGCTCGTAGAAATCACCGTATTCGGGGAAATTGAACGGCACGGCGGGGTGGAAGGTGGTATCGCCGAACAGTGCCTGCACGATCAGATCCATATCGACGGCCTGCACCATCGCATAACGCAGCCGCGCATCCACCAGCGGGTTGTCGACCGGATCGGGCAAGGTGTTGAACGCAACGGCGGCGTAAGACGTGAACGGAACGCTCGTCACCTCGACACCGTCATAGCTGGCGACCTGCGCCTCTTGGTCGGTCGGGATGCCGGCCATCATGTGGAATTCGCCCGAGACAACCCCTGCCATGCGCGCGGCGAATTCGGGCACGACATGCCATTCCATCCGCGGGACCGACGCCGTCTCGCTGCCCCAGTAGCCGTCGAATGCCTCAAGCACCATAATCTCGCCCGAGCGGAAGGTGGTCACCTTGTAGGGGCCAGTGCCGATCGGCTCTTGCCCAAACCCGTCGACACCCTTTTCCAGATAGTAGGCCTTGGGCACGATAATGCCCGCAACGCTGGACAGTTTGGCAGGAACGTGGGGGTCTTCAGACGCGGTCTCGATTTCGATCGTGTACTTGTCGATCGCCTCGACACGCACGAACCCTTCGGTAAAGGTCGCGCCGCGCGGCTCGTAGGCATCCACGGCGCGGTAGCGTTCCTCGGACAGGGTAAAGGCGGCATCCTCGGCGGTCATCTCGACCCCGTTGTGGAACATCACCCCTTCGCGCATCTTCACGGTCCAGATGTTACCGTTACGCTCAAAGCTTTCGGCCAGATGGTTCACCACCACCGAACCGTTCGGGTCAGCCAGATAGTCGACCGATGTGAAACGTTCGTAGAAGTTGCAATAGATGCGCGCCGAACTGGTGGCAAAGCCGGTGACCGGCGACATGGTCTGCCACAACGAATCTACGGCAATCTTTAACACGTCAGGCGCTTGCGCCGCCGCAGGGCGCGTCAGCAAACCCGTATAGGCCAACGCACTTGCGCCAAGCAGCAATTTATTCAGGGAACGACGAGTAATCACGGCTGGCTCCTTTGAAGGGAATGAAAGTTGGCGGTCAGGCCCGTGCACGCAGCACGGGATCCAGCCGGTCGCGCAGGGCATCGCCCAGAACGCTAATCGACAAGGTAATCAGAAAAATAATCACACCGGGCCAGACAGCGATCCACCATGCGGTGGCCAGATAATCGCGGCCCTCGCCCAGAATTTGCCCCAGACTGGTGTTCGGCGGCTGAATGCCCATCCCCAGAAAGCTAAGCGCGCTTTCCAGCAGAATAATCGCAGGCACGGTCAGCGTCAGTTGCACGATCAGCGCGCTGGCAATGTTGGGCAGGATGTGGCGCAGGTAAAGCCGCGTGGGCGACGCCCCCAGTGAAACGATGGCCCGCGCATAAGTCTGCCGCTTGGCCGACATCACCAGCCCGCGCGCCAGGCGCGCATAGGTTTCCCAGCCGTACAATCCCATCAAAATAATGAACAACGTCAGCGAATTACCAAAGAACGCCACGCAGGTCAGCGCGATCAGAATGAACGGCAGCGACAGTTGAATATCGACAATCGTCATCAGAACATTGTCGACCCGCCCCTCAAAGTGGCCAGAAACCACCCCCACAAGCGCGCCAAAAACCGCGCCGATGACGGTGCCCAACAGGGCCACCTGAACCGACATCTGCGTTGCCACAATCAGCCGCGCCAACACATCGCGCCCCAGCCGATCGGTGCCCAGCGGGTGCGCCCAACTGCCTTTTTCGGTCCAGAACGGCCCTACAAGGCGGGCCAGCAGGTTCTGCTTGGTCGGGTCCACCTGCCAGACCACCGGCCCGAACAGCATCATGAACACCACAACGCCCAGAACCAGCCCGGCGGCCCCCAACACCAAACGCGAACGGATCATGACCGGCTCCTCATGCGCGGATCGAGCAGCCCGTAAGACAAATCGACCAAAATATTCGCCGTCACCATCGATACGGCCACCAGCACAACCAGCGCCTGAACCACGGCCATATCTTTCGATGACACAGCGGTGATCAGCAGCCGCCCAACACCGGGCCACGCAAAGACGGTTTCGACCACAACGGTGCCCGCGACCAGATTGCCCAGCATCAGCCCCATAATCGTGACCAACGGAATGGCTGCGTTGGGCAGCGCGTGGAACAAAGTCCGGCGCCAGCGCGGCACGCCCTTGGCCTGCGCCGCGCGCATATAGGGCTTCGACTGCACTTCCAGCATGGCCGATCGGGTGAACCGCGCCAAAATCGCCGCCAAGCTCAACCCCAACGCTGCAGCCGGCATGATGAAGTGCAACGCCGTCGACGACCCTGAACTGGGCAGCCACTGCAGCGTCAGCGAGAACAGCAGGATCATCAAAATCCCAAGGAAGAAGTTCGGCAGCGCGAACCAGACGACCGAAAACACCATGACCAGCCGGTCCAGCGCCGAGCCACGATAAAGCGCAGCCAACAACCCCAGCGGCACCCCGACCAAAACCGCGATCAGATACGACACCGCACCCAAAGCCAGCGTCTTCGGAATGCGCTCGGCGATCAGCTCGGTCACCGGGCGCCCGTCACGAAACGACATGCCGAAGTCGCCTGTCAGTGCGTTTTTGATATACACAAAATATTGCTCGAATATCGACCGATCGAGCAGCCACTTATCGCGGAACAGGGCGATTTCGCGCTGGGTCGCATCAGGCCCCAGCATCGCTTGCGCGGGGTCGAACGATGTTCGCAGCGCTATGAAAGTAAAGGTTAAAACGATAAATATCGTCAACGCCATGCGGCCAATTTTGACCAGCCAAAACTCCGCTGTCACCCATTTCCCCGTGTTAAATTGCAAGGGTCTACGCCCAGCTTGTCCGCCACGTTAAACGCGACACTGTGCCCGGTTAAAGACCCGAGATCGAATTATTCTCATATCGAACCCGTATGAATACGCGAAACACAAAATCCCTCCGCGCGGGTCCAAACCCCCGATTTAGAACAATTCTGTCGTTTTCGTGCGGCGAACATATGCACCATGCCCCCGAACGCGCCTGATTAATAAGCGGCGCAAAGCCCGCGCGCCCGCGCCGCAACGTCACGCGCTGGACAAGCGCATCGCCGCGCCACAATCTATATTCAGTTGAAAAATAGTTTTAAACTTGGCCGATATGAATCACCAAATCGACCTGCGCCATATCCGCTATTTCGCCGTTCTGGCCGAGGAGCTGCACTTCGGCCGCGCCGCTGAACGCCTGAACATGGCGCAAGCCCCGCTCAGCCAACAAATCCGCCAGTTGGAGGAACGCATCGGCACGTCGCTGTTCCACCGCACGACGCGGCACGTGCAGCTGAGCGCCGCGGGCCACCGGTTTGCCAGCTATGCGCAGCGCATCCTGTCCGACGTTGACGAAGCCATCCGCTTCACCCGCGCCACAACCAGTGAAGAGGCCGGCCGCATCCGCGTTGGCTGTATCAATATGGTGATGGCCACAATCTTGCCCGGTGCGATCAAGCAGCTGAAGCAACTGCACCCCGCCACGATCGTCACCCCCGTAACCCACACCACGGGTGTTCAGATCCAGATGTTGCTGGACGACCAGCTGGATCTGGCCCTGACCCGCCCGACATCACTGCCCAACTACCTCCACGGCGAGGTGATCTTTCAAGAAAGCTTCTGCGTCGCGCTGCCGGCCGACCACCCCCTAACCGCGCTCACCACGCTCGAGGCGCATCACCTCGACAACGTGCAGCTGATGAACTTCACCGCCAAACTTGGCACCGGCTATGGCCGCGAAATCCACCGCGCCCTGAAACGCGCGGGGGTCAAGCCTGTCATCGGGGCGGAATTCATCGATACAAGCTCGGCCCTCTGCCTTGTCAGCGCCAGCGAGGGGGTCGCGATCCTGCCGCGATCCGCCGCGTGGCTGTCGCAGCCGGGTGTCGTGTTCCGCCCGATCAACCTGCCGGGTGCAACCGCCGACATTATGCTGGTGTCGCGCAACGTGGCGATGGATGTGAAAACGCGCGATCTGGCGGGGCTCATCCGCCAAATCGCCCGCGCGCTTCCTGTGTGACGCGTCAAGCGTTGCGGGCAGACACCCATTCGAACGCCAACCACGCGCCCTTGACCAATCGCAGCAGAACCAAAGCCAAGGCTACGATGACAACCGACACCGTTCCCGCCAGCGCCAAGGGGTTGGGGATATAGACGAACCCTAACCACAGCGTCGGGATGAGCGACAGGCAGACCAACAACATTGTCATGAAGGCGGGGCCGTCAGCCGCGCGCAGCCGCCCCAAGTCTTCACCACAGACGGTACACACCGGCGCGACCGCCAGATAGCCGGCGAACAACTTGCCCTCGCCACACGAGGGGCAGCGGCACATCAAACCGCGCGTCAAAGCCGCGCCGACATTTTCCTTGGCTCTTGCCACCTGCATCACTCCTTCTTCGCGCGCCGATACTGGCGTTGCCTAAGATTTATGCAGTCAGCGAAGACAACTCAAGGCGATAGCGACCGCCAGTAATCCGCCGATAGCGACGCTTGGCTGAATAGGATGTGGCATTTCGCCGCATAACCCCCCATACTTGCCACGCCGCGCCCAAACACGCGGCCCAATATGACGAGAGGAGTCGACGATGATACACCGCCAACACACCCGTCACATGCTTGCCGGCCTTGGCCTGCTTGCGACCACAAGCCTCGGAACGGCCGCGCTCGCGCAGGATTTCAACGCCGAGCCGCCAAACCGCCAAGGCCAATCTCCCGCCTTCGAGGGGCAAACCCGCGCCCCCGTTTTGGCAGACGAAACCCAACTGAACAGCGAAACCATTGTTGACGGGCTGCAAAACCCGTGGGGCATGGCGCTGCTACCCGATGGTAGCTGGCTGGTCACCGAACGTTTGGGCGCGCTGCGCCACGTGGGCGCCGACGGCACCCTGTCCGACCCCATCAGCGGCACGCCGACCGTCGACACCCGCGGCCAAGGCGGCTTGCTGGACGTGGCGATTGCCGATGACTTCGCCGAAACCCGCCGCATCTGGCTCAGCTTCGCCGCGCCGCGCGAGGAAGGCAAAACCGCAACCGCCGTTGCCACGGGCACCCTGTCGACCGACGGCAGCGCGCTGGAAAACATGGAAATCATCTTCCAACAACAGCCCGCATGGGACTCGACCCTGCACTACGGCTCGCGGCTGGTGTTCGCCCCCGACGGCGCGCTGTTCGTCACCACGGGCGAGCGCTCGGTGCCCGATGCGCGCCCGCTGGCGCAAGACCTCGGCACCCACCTCGGCAAAGTGCTGCGCCTTGACCCCGCCGGCGGGCCTGCCGCCGACAACCCCACGATCGACGGCGCCCTGCCCGAGATCTGGTCCTACGGCCACCGCAATATGCAAGGCGCCACCATCGGCCCCGATGGCGCGCTGTGGACAATCGAACACGGCCCCGCTGGCGGTGATGAACTGAACCGCCCCGAGGCGGGCTTGAACTACGGCTGGCCTCTGGCGACCTATGGCACCGAATACAGCGGCGAGATCGTCGGCGCCGGCAACACCACCGCCGATGGCACCGAACAGCCGCTCTATTACTGGGACCCGATCATCGCCCCCTCGGGCTTGGTGTTCTATGACGGCGATATGTTCCCCGATTGGCAGGGCAGCCTGCTGACCGGCGGCCTGCGTGGGCAAGCATTGGTGCGTCTCGAACTCGACGGCACATCCGTGACCGGCGAGGCCCGCTATCTGCAAGATCAGGGCCGTATCCGCGACGTTGCCATCGCCCCCGATGGCGCGATCATGATTCTGACCGACGCCGAAGATGGTGCACTCATTCGCGTCACACCGGCACAATAACGTCCAAAAATTGCGGCCTGCCCCCTGCGGGCGGGCCGTTTTAGACCCTTTTTCTTCGATTTTCGCCCGAATCTGGCGTTTTGTCGCACCCTTTGCCTTTGGCCTTGCGGCGGCTTTACGCTCATCCTAGTTAGATAGCCTGCTAACAACTTAGCAAGGTAATGAAATGGATTCGAATTCGGAAGTCTTCGACCTTCTGCTGCGCGTCCTGCGGGATCTGCGCCGCAGTTGCGACACCGGCGCGGCGCAGGTCGGGCTGACGATTTCGCGCGCCCGCGTCATCACGCGCCTTTCAACCATGGAAGGCGCAACGCAGGCCGAACTCGCCCAAGCCCTCGACATCGAAGCCCCGACCCTAAAACGTCATATCGATTGGCTAGAGGGTCAAGGCTATATGGAGCGCCGCAGCGTCGATGGCGATGCGCGCAAGCGGGCGCTGTTCCTGACCGAAAAAGCCCAAAGCAACATCGTGCGCCGCTTCATGCAGGCCGCGCGGGTGCAGATGCTTGAGGGCATCCCCGATGAAGACCGCATCGTCCTGCAGCGGGCGCTTGCCAAAATGGCCGATAACGCGGCGAAAGTGGGTGACTCATGGCGACAGTGATTAACGAGGGTGCCCCGCCCCCCATGCCCCCTACCCCGATGACCCCCAGCGGTCGCCCCGCGCTGCTGGGCGCTGGCATGACCCCCGTCAAAGCGCTGCCCTATTTTCTGGCGGCGCTGCTGACGGGGCTTGCCACCGGCCTCGGGCAAGGGTTCGTCATGACGAACCTGCCGCAGATCGCGGGCGATCTGGGTGTCGACACGACCGACGCCAGTTGGCTGCTGGCCGCTTACATGATCCCGCGCTCGGTGCTGCCGCTCATCCTCACCAAGGTGCGCTCGCAAATCGGGCTGCGCCGCTTTACCGAATTCAGCATCGTCGCATTCGTGGCGGTGGCGTTCGCCTCGCTCTGGATTACCGATTTTCGCTCGGCGCTGATCGTGCAGTTCCTCTCGGGCTCGGCCGCAGCGCCGCTAATGACGCTGACATTCCTTTATATGCTGGAACCGCTGAGCCCACCGGCCAAAATCAAAATCGGCCTGCCGGTGATTATGACTGTCATCCTGATCGGCCCCAGCTTCGCGCGGGTCATCTCGCCGTCCCTAATCGGCGACGGCGGGTTGATGGGCGTCCATACGGCCAGCCTCGGGTTAGCGCTGCTCTCGTTCGCGGTTGTCTGGCTGCTGCCCCTACAAGCACCGCCGCCCGAAAAAGTCATTCAGGCCGAGGATTTCATCAGCTTCGCTCTGATCGGGTTTGGTTTTTCTGGCATCGTCATCGGCGCAGTAATGGGCCCCATCTATTGGTGGACCGCCGCAGGCTGGATCGGGGCGCTGATTGCAGCCTCGGTCGGGGCGCTGGCGGCGGCGATCATCGTGGAGCTGCGCCGCCCCACCCCGCTGATCGACTTCCGCTGGCTCGCGACGCCCGCCATGCTGCACCTGACGCTGACCTTGTTGCTGTTCCGGCTGGTCTTGTCGGAACAAAGCGCGGGCGCACCGCGCATGTTCCAAGTGCTCGGCGTCGGGCAAGGCCAACTGGTCGGGCTGTTCTCGGTCATCTGTGTCGCCAGCATCATCGGCGGTCTTATCTGCGTCATCTGGATTCGCCCCACGCGCGAGGCGGCTATGCACGCCGCCGCCCTCGTCCTGATCGCGCTGGCGGCCTACCTCGACTCGCACTCGACCGTCGATACCCGCCCGCACCAGTTCCTGTTTAGCCAAAGCCTGATCGCCATCGCCTCGATGCTGTTCATGCCGCCCGCGATGATGATGGGCATGATGGCCGCCCTGCGCAAAGGGCCGCAGTATATCTTGTCGTTCATCATCGTCTTCATCTCGACCCAAAGCCTTGGGGCCGTGCTGGGGTCGGGTCTGTTCAACACGTTCACCAACCACCAGCAAGTGCTGCACCTTGCGACGCTGACCGAACAACTTGTGCCCAGCGACCCGCTGGTGCAGGCCAGCATCGCGCGCCAAAGCGCAGCACTTGCCCTGCAAAACCCCGATATGGCCGCCAACCGGCAGCAATCGGTCACCCAAATGGTGACCGACGCCAGCCAGCAAGCGTGGGTCATGGCCTATAACGACGCCTACAAACTGATCTCGCTTGTTGCTCTGGTCGCGCTGGCCGCCCTTGTCCTGCACGTGCTGCGCGACAAGCTGGCTGCGCGCCTGCAAGCCGTCACAGCGCCCACACCCACCCCCGCCAGTGCGCCCGCCCCCGCAGGCGCCCAGCCCGTTCGGAGCTAAGAAATGAACCGCTCAACCTTCCTGTCGACCCTGCTTGTCGGCACCGTCGGGGTCGCCGGCGTGCTGCTGGTGCTGTTTGCATGGCACCTGCCGCCCTTCGCATCGGCGCTGCCCACCACCGAAAACGCCTACCTACGCGGGCGGGTGACCACGCTGTCGCCGCAGCTGTCGGGCTATATCCGCGAAGTCCGCGTGCAAGACTTCCAAGAAGTCCACGCAGGCGATGTCATCGCCGTCATCGATGACCGCATCTATCAGCAAAAGCTGGCCCAAGCCGAAGCGGGCCTCGCATCCGCTGAAGCCGCAATGCACGTCGCCGAACAAAACGTCCGCTCGGCCGAGGCGACCTTGGGCGCGAATGAAGCCGCCGTTGTTGCTGCAAACCTGTCGGTCGCAACCGCCCAATCCGCCAACGACCGCGCATCGGGCCTGCTGGAGCGGGGCGTCACCACCACATCGGCCACCGAACAAGCCGCGCTGCAACTGCAAAACGCCCTGTCGACCCAAACCCAGGCCCAGGCCAGCCGCGACGTGCAACGTGAACAAATTGCCAATGCCCGCGCCCAAATCGCCAGCGCGCAGGCCCAAATCGACACTGCAACCGCCGCCGTCGAACTGGCCCGCCTCGACCTTGCAAATACCGAAATTCACGCGCCGTCAGATGGCCACCTCGGGCAGGTCTCGGTGCGTGTGGGGCAGTATGTATCGCCCGGCACCGCGCTGGTCTCGCATGTGGGCGAAGACGTCTGGCTGGTCGCCAACTTCAACGAAGGCGCCATGAACAGCCTTTCCATCGGCCAACCGGTGAAATTCTCGGTCGATGCGCTGGCGGGGCAAACCTTCACCGGCCGGATCGAGGGGTTCTCGCCCGCCACCGCGTCGGAATTCAGTCTTGTCTCTGGCACCAACGCCACCGGCAACTTTACCAAAATCCCGCAGCGCGTGCCGGTGCGCATAACGATCGACCCCAACCAGCCCCGCGCCGAATCTCTGGTGCCGGGCCTTTCGGTCAACGTCAAAGTCCAACCGCAATAACCCAAAGCCCCGCCCTCGGCGGGGCTTTTCACATCTACCCCAAAACAAAAAGACAAGCATCCCACGAGATAATCAGGTTTTTTTCCCGGCGGCATGTAGGGATTTTTACAATCCCGTGATGATTCTGTCACTTTTGTGACAACGAATCCCGTCAGTTTGCCCCGCAGATGGCCTCCCTCCATCATGGACAAACAAAGGAAGACCTATGAAATCCCTCAAGCTCGCCGCTCTTGCCCTGCTGGCCTCCTCCGCACTTGTCGCGCCCGCACTTGCCCAAGACCACGCGAAAAACATCATCGTTCTGATCACTGACGGTGCCGGCCCCGAAAGCTGGAATGCCGCCAGCTACTACCGCCACGGCGCATTGGGCCACGAGGCCTACGACGGCTTTGACCTGAAGGCCTATATGGCCACGCATCCGCTGAACACCTCGTCCGAGCCGACCTTTAGCGACGAAGGTTCGGTCACCTTCGACCCGACCGAATTGTGGACCGACACCGCTGTCGACACCGTTTATGAAGGCGCCCTTGGCAACTACGCCGGCTACTTCTCGGGCTACGACTATGCCCGTGCCGATTACACCGACTCGGCCGCCGCAGCGACCGCGCTGGCCTCGGGCCAAAAGACCTACAACAACTCGATCAACTGGTCGAACAACGGCGAATCGCTGCGCCACATCGGCGAATATGCCGTTGAATCGGGCCGTGCGCTTGGCGTGGTGTCGTCGGTTCAAATCAGCCACGCGACGCCCGCAGGCTATCTGGCCCACAATGTCAGCCGTAACGACTATGTCGCCATCGGCACCGAAATCGTCGACAGCGGCCTCGCCACCGTCGTGCTGGGCACCGGCCACCCGATGTTCGACGCCGCTGGCAAACCCGTTGCCGAACCCGCTGACGGCGCCTTCCGCTACATCGGCGGCCGCGACACTTTCGCCCGCCTGACCGCTGGTGAGACCGACTACCAGTTCATCGAAACCCGCGAAGACTTCGAAGCGCTGGCCAACGGCACCTTCGAGATGACCGGCGACAAGATCCTCGGCCTTGTGCAGAACAACGCGACGCTGCAGTTCAACCGCCCGGGCGTCGGCTTCGGCGACCTCCTCGAAAACTCACCCAGCCTGCCGACGCTGACGGCCGCCGCGCTGAACGTGCTCGCCAAAGACGAAGACGGCTTCTTCCTGATGGTCGAAGGCGGCGCTGTTGACTGGGCTGCCCACGCAAACAACCTGCCGCGCCTGATCGAAGAGCAAATCGACTTCAACATGGCGATCGAGACCGCCGTGAAGTGGGTCGAGGCCAACTCGAACTGGGACGAAACGCTGATCATCGTGACCACCGACCACGGTAACGGCCTGCTGGCCGGCCCGCAGTCCGACACGATCGCCTACCAGCCGATCGTCAACCAGGGCCAAGGCGCGATGCCGCTGGTGCGCTGGCACAGCGACACCCACACCCGCGAGCTGGTTCCGCTGTTCGCCCACGGCGCAGGTTCGGAATACTTCCGCACCAACGCCGCAGCCGAAGCCGGCCTTGCCCGCTACGGCGTCGACGAAGCCGCCCAGATCTGGGTCGACAACACCGACATCTTCCATGGCGCAATGGCAGCCATGGGCATCGAAGAAGTCGCTGCAAACTAATCCAGACGAACGAGGCCCCGCACTGCGCGGGGCCTCGCCTTTTGCCGCATGACAGGCCACAAGATGACAATCCGACTGCCCCGCCGCAGCTTCCTGCTGGGAACGCTGGCCGCAGGCCTGCTGCCCGCCGCAGCCCAAGCCCAAATCCACGAACGCGTGACGCTGACACCCAAAGGGGCCTTGGCCGAAGTCACCTCGGCGCGTGTCCAAGACGACGTGCTGCGCGTGACCGCCCGCTTCACCGCGATGGATGCGACCTACCAAGGCGAGGTTATTTACGACGCCCTGACCCCTAGCCAGATCATTGCCGAGGTCTACCTCAAGGCTGGCGACCGCGACTACGGCGTGATCTCGAACGGCGGCGTCTATGCCATGCCCGACCGCCTGGAACTGCGCCCCCATTCGGGCGGAACCGGCCGCGAAGTTGTGGGCGAATGGACAGCCGATTTCCTCGCCCCCACGCCCGATCTCCGCGAGATCACCCTGCTGCTGCCCGCGATGCTGCCCATCGGTCGCTTCACGATCCGCCACTTCTGATATGGCCACGGCGTCTGCAACCACGCAGCACACAACCGCCAATCTGCTGGCCCCGCTGCGGGCACAAGATCGCCGCTTGCGCCTGACCATCGCCGCGTTGGCAGGTGTAGCCGCAGGCGCAGCCGTGCTAGCAGCAACCGGGCCGGCCACCCTCGCCGTTGCGGGCGCACTCGCCATCGGCGGGGCTGCCGCTGCGATTTTGCTGCGCCGCGCACCTAACCTTGCAACGCTGGCGCTGCGCGCTGACGCGACCCTCCCGCCCCCCTATGCAGGCCACGCGGCACTGACGACCGCCCTCGCGCACGATACCCCCGCGCTGCGCGCCGACCTTGCCGCCCTCGCCCCGCATATCGCGCGCGGCCCGCTGATGGCCCCGCTTTACCGCACCACGGCCCTCTGGGCCGTCATCGCCATCGGGGCTACCGCAACCGCCGCGCTTGTGCCGCAGACGCAGCGCCTGCCGGTGCTGCCCACCAACACCGCCAGCCAACCAGCGCCCCTCGGAACCGCACCCGCGGACGACCAGCCCACTGTGCCGCCACCCCCCAACGGCCCCGCCGCCCAAAATCGCAGCGCCGCGCACCAAAGCGCTAGCACTACGCCCACGCTCAACACGCCGGCGCCCGCCGCCACGGCTGCACCACGCCTGACCAACACGCCCCGCGCCACGGCATCGGGCGCGACCCTGTCGGATGCGCTGCTGGCCTATATCGCCCGCGAAACCACCTTCTCGGCCGATGCGCCCGCGCCGAACCACCGCGCCGCCGCCCGCATCACCGAAGGGCTCGCCGCCCGCAACGACCAGACGGCAGAGCCAAAAACCCAGCGCCCCTCGGCCGCGATGCAGGTCGATACCCTGCCTGACCCCGCCGATGCCACACCGGCACAGGGCGACACCCGCACGTCCGACACCGCAGGCACCGCCAATTTCATCCCGCCCAGCCTGCAAATCGGCACGCCCAAGGCTGGCCAAGCCATCGACACCAGCGGGGCGGGCGATAGCCCCCGCCAAGACAGTCTGTCCGCCACCAGCGGCAGCGACGGGGCGATCCCCCAGCAAGGCGAGGCCGCCGCGCCGCCCACAGCCCGCCCGACCCTGCAAGAGGCCTTCCTGACCTACAACGGCATCCTTCCTGAAAACCGCCCGATCCGCTACCTGACCGAGGCCGAGCGCGCCGCCACAACCGCTTACCACGACGTGACCGCAGGCCCGCTGCCGCACTGGCCCCGCCTTGGCACGCCGCCGCTGACCCGCGCCGCGCCGCGCACAGGCGACGCCGCGCTGCTCGCCCGCGTCCTCTCGCGCGATGGGGCCACGCCGCAATGATGTTCCTCAGCCCGCTCGCCCTTTGCCTTGCGCTGCTCGCCGCGCTGCCGCCATTCCTACGGCGCGGCCAATACCCCCGCCGCACCATCGCCAGCACCGCGCTCTGGCAGTCGCTGGCGGTGGCGACCACGCAATCCGTCCCGCGCTGGGGCGCGCCGCGCATCAATATGCGCATCTTACTGCAGATGTTCACAATTCTGGCCCTCGCATTCGCGCTGGCGCGGCCAGTCTGGTCGCCAGACATCACGCTGCACAGCGGCGATCGCCATACGATCATCCTTGACACATCCGGCCAAAGCGACGCCGCCGCGGCCCAGAATGCTCTGCAAACCCTGCGCGACATCCTGCCCGCCAGCGCCCGCCCGACGCTGATCACGACCACCCACCCCGATACCCACAGCGCAGCGCCCCACCCGTGGGATTTGCCCGCTCCTCATACGCCCTTCCTTACCCCCGACTGGGACGCGGCCCGAGCGCTGGCCGCACAGCTGGGCGATGCGGCCCCCCTGCTGATCGGCGCAGACGCGTCCGGCCCCCACATCTGGCCGCTGCCAGCCGCGCAAATCGCGCCCGTCATCCGCGCGACGCTGACGCCAAACGACGACGGCAGCTGGGACATAACCGGCACCCTTACACCGCCCACGTCCGACGAGATCACCGCAACGCTCACCCCCGATGATGGCGCGGGGGCGACGGCCTTCACCCTCACCGCCGATGAAAAGGGTGCCTTCAGCGCCACGCTGCACGATCTGCCGCAGCACACCGCCAGCACCCTGCGCCTGCAGACGGCAGCCAGCCTACCGACTACATTCACCTTTCGCCCCGTGCAGCCCATCCCGCTGAACATGACCGGCGCCGCGCCCGCGTTGGAACGAGCCTTCGCCGCCGCCGGCTTCCAGTCAAACGCCGATGCCAGCTTCACTCTGCGCGTGGACGACACCCCGGCGTCCCAGCCCATCGCCCCCCGCACATGGGACACCAACCACCCTTTGACCGCCGGTCTCGATTGGGCCGGATTACAGCTCGACACAGCCACACCCTTCGCCCCCGCAGCGGACGAAATCCCCCTCGTCCAAACCGACACGGGGGCGCTGCTGGCCATCGGCCCGCAGCACCTACGCCTCGGGTTCGACCCCGCCGCCAGCAATCAGGCCGAGACCCTGCCGATCCTGCTGGCCGCGCGGCTGGCGCATTGGCTGGGACACGAACCGGCGGCACGCACGGTCGAACTCGCGCCGCAACCGGCCGACACCCCCGCACCCATCGCCCCCGCCGCGCCCGCCGCTACCTCTATGCCAGCCCTGCCTGTCAGCCTGGCCCTATGGATGCTGGCCGCTGCCGTTGCGACGCTACTGGCTGAAACGGCCCTCAGCTGGCGGGGCAGCACACCTGCGCAACGCGCCGCGCGCAGTGCCGCCGTTGCAGCGCTGGCGCTGGCCGCCGCCAACCCGGCGATCAGCTTGCCCGCCCCGCGCGGTACTGTGATGGTCACGGACAGCGCAGTCACGCCGCCCAACACCCCCGCCATCACGCTGCCCGCACGGCACGACCCCGCGCTGCCCCTGCAACTGGCCGCCACGCGCAACACCGCCGCGCTGCAACTGGAAACCACCGCCCCGCTGGCCAGCCTTGCGCCCACCCTGCAAACACTGGCCGCCCAAGGCATCCGCATTACCGCCGCCCCGCCGCAGCGCGCCAACGGCGACACCGCGCTGACCCAGCTCGATCTGCCCACCGCCATCCGCACCGGCGACACCTTGCTGCTAACGGTGATGATAGACGCACCATCCGCCACCGAGGGCACGCTGACCCTCGACCTGAATGGCGCGGCCGTCGCCTCTACCCCCGTTTCGTTGACGGCGGGGCTGAACCGTGTCGACCTGCCAACCACGTTCGACACCCCCGGCCTCGCGCTGCTGCGCGCGACCCTTGCGGCCACAGGCGACCCGCAGCCCGCGAACAACACCCTGCTGCTGGCGCGCACCGTCGCGCCCGCCCCGCGCGTCGCCGTCTTCTCGCCCGAGGAAGCGCCCCGCGACACGCTGGCCGCCGCGCTGCGCGACCAAGGATTCGATGCCATCCCCCTCAGCCCCGGGCGCATGCCGATACGTCCGGTTGACTGGGAAAAATACGACATCGCCGTGCTGGCCAACACCCCCGCCATCGCTCTGCAAACCCGCCAAATGGACTTGCTGCACGATCAGGTGCAGGCGGGCAAGGTGGGCCTGTTTCTGCTGGGCGGCCCCGACAGCTTCGCGGGCGGCGGTTACCTTGAAACGCCCCTCGAAACCCTGTCACCGCTGTCGGCACGCCTACCGCATGACGCGCCCGACGTGGCGATCACCTTCGTGCTCGACCGCTCGGGCAGCATGACGGGCGCCGTCGGCGACCGCACGCGGATCGAAATCGCCCGTATGGCTGTGGCCGCCGCCGCCGACCTGATCGACCCGACGCACGGCCAAATCGGCATCGTCACCTTCGGTTCGGACGCCGAGGTGCTGCTGCCCCTTGGCACGGTGCCGGACGCGGCCACCATCACGCAAGTGCTGGCCCAAATGCAGCCCGGGGGCGGGACGAACATCTACCCCGGCCTCAGCCTCGGGTTGGACCAACTGGCCGGATCGACCGCAGGCGCGCGCCACATCGTCGTCATGACCGACGGGATGAGCGAACCTGCCGATTTCCCCGGCCTGCTGGCGCGCGCCGCCGCCGAAGGGGTCACCGTCTCGGCCATCGCGCTCGGCTCGACATCCGAAACCAACATCGCGGCCGACATCGCCGCCCTTGGCAATGGCCGCTTCTTCAATACCGCCGATTTCGACGCCCTGCCCTCAATCCTAGCGCAAGAAGCCATCATGCTGATGGGCGATGTGGTCGAGGAAGGCACCTTCCCCGTCATCACCACCCCTGCCGCCACCGATTTCCTCGGCGCCCTGCCGCCCCCGCACCCCATTACCGGCTTCGCCCAAACCTCGCTGAAACCCGAGGCTACTGCGCTGTGGCTGGCCGACCGCGCGGGGGATGACCCCGCGCCGCTCCTCGCGCATTGGCGGGTGGGCGCGGGGCAGGTCGCGGCGCTGGCCACAGCGGCCACCGGCAGCACCGCCGCCGCGTGGACGGCGGGCTGGCACACCCAAGGGCTGACGCCCGCGCTGCTCGGCCGCACGCTGCGCCAACTGGCCCCAACCCCGCCTGACGCCATCACCATCACCCAAACCGGCGACCGGATCGACCTGACGGGCCCCGCGGGCACCACCCGCATCATCCCCCCCGCCGGCGCGCCAAACCCCATGCCGTTCACGTGGGGCGACAGCACAATCCAGCTGCCGCTGCGCTACAGCGCCGCGCTGAATGCAGACCATCAAACCGCCGCCATCACCGCCTTTATCGCCACCCTCCCCACGGTTGCGCCCCGCGCGGGCACCCCGTTCGCCCTCGGCCCCGCGCTGATTGGCGCCACGCTGCTTGCGCTGGTGCTGCTGTGGCTGATCCTGCCGCTGCGCAGCCGCTGGCGCCCCACCTTCAGAAAGCCCGCACCATGACCGACACCTCAAACCTCAGCGCCAAACTCGACGCCGCACGCCAGCAGATCGAAGCCACCGTCCTCGGGCAAGAGGGGCTGATCGCCGACCTGTTGACCGCCATCCTTGCCGGCGGCCACGTGCTACTGCAAGGCCCCCCCGGCGCCGGAAAAACCATGATGGTCAAGGCGATAGCGGCGGCCAGCGATCTGTCGTTCGCCCGCGTGCAGTTCACCCCCGACCTGATGCCCGCCGACATCACCGGCAGCATGACCCTGCAGGGCGACACGCTGACCTTCCAGCGCGGCCCAATTTTCACCCAGCTGCTGCTTGCCGATGAAATCAACCGCGCCACCCCCCGCACCCAGTCGGCCCTGCTCGAGGCGATGCAGGAACACACCGTCACCGCTGGCGGGCATACGATGGCACTGCCCCGCCCGTTTTTCGTCCTCGCCACCCAAAACCCCATCGAGAACGACGGCACCTATCCCCTCCCCGAGGCGCAGCTCGACCGTTTCCTCTTCCGTCTCGATGTGCGCTACCCCGACGCGGCGACCCTGACGCGCATCTTGGCCGAGGCGGTGACCAGCATCACCACCACCGCGCAAATGGATGCCGCCGACATTATCGCCCTGCAACAGCAGGCCCGCACCATCCCCGTCGCACCCCAACTGCTGCAACTGATCGCCGAATTCACCGTCGCCACCCAGCCCGATGCCGACGTCACGCCCCGCGCGGCGGGGGCCAAGCTGCGGCAATACCTGCGTAGCGGCCTTAGCCCGCGCGGCGCACAGGCGCTGCTGGCCGCCGCCCGTGCCCGCGCGCTGCTGGCGGGGCGCAGCCACCTGTCGCCGCAAGACATCCGCGCCGTCATCGCCCCGATCACCCGCCACCGCCTGCAATGCAACTTCGACGGACGGGCCGAGGGGATCGTCCCCGAAACCCTCGCCCTGCAGCTGTTTGACACGCTGCACGCCGCCTTACCCGCCCGCACATGACGCCGCTTCTTGCCGCCAACCTGCGCGACCAGATCACCACCTTGCGCCTGACAACCCCCGCCGAGGCGGCGGCAGGCGCGGGTGAACGCCCCGCCGCGCGGATCGGCGCGGGTCTGGAATTTGCGGGCCTGCGTCCCTTCCGCACCGGCGACGACCCCCGCGCGCTGGATGCCCGCGCCACCGCGCGCGCGGGCAGACCCACGCTGCGCGAATATGCCGCCGACCAACGCCTTGCCGTCACACTGATCTGCGACGACAGCGTATCCATGGCCACAATGACAGGTCGCCCCGCCCGCGCGCTGCACACCGCCGCGCTTGTGGGCGCGCTGACGCTGGCCGGTGGCGACCGGCTGGATGTGCACTTTGGCGGCACAACCGCGCGGTTTGCAGGGGCGCACAACACGGCGGCCATGCTTAGTTGGTTGGCCGACACCAAACCCCGCCACCGCCCGTTTTCCCAAACGCTGCGCAGCGCAGCGGCCGCGCTTAGCGGCCCGGGCCTGTTGGTGGTGATCAGCGACTGGCAAGACCCTGCCGCCCGCGCGCAGCTGCAACCACTGGTGCAAACCCGCCCGCTGATCGCGCTGCGCCTGCCCGCCCCGTCCGAAGACGCCCCGCCCCTCGGCCCCGCCACCCTGATCGACGCCGAAACCGGCGCGCAGATCACCCTCGACATCACCCCCGCCATGCGCGACGCCTATATGGCCGCCGCTACGGCTGAAACTCGCGCCTTGCAAAGCCTTGCCCGCGCCAGCGGCGGGGCTTTGGTGAACATCACGCCAGCAACCGATATCCTGCGGGAACTGCACCAAAACGGCCTGATCAGCGACTAATTCCCCACATCAGCCGCCCGCGTGCCCAACAGCGACGCACCAACCCTAGCCCCCGCCGCGCGAACACTATAGCCTGCCCCAAAGACCAACCAAATGATCGGCCCGGCCCATGACGCAAACCCTGCCCCCCACAGGCCCCGAGCCAACAGGCCAAACGCCCGACACGTCGGCCCCGCTCAGCGCCGCTGACCGCCACGCCCGCCGCCCGCTGATCACCGATCAGGCGGCCGTCCGCTGGCTTCTGCTGGCGCTGCTGGCCGCATCGGTCTATTTTTTCCACGGGTTTATCGTGCCTGTGCTGGCGGCGACGATCATCGCATTCGCCGCATGGCCGCTGCGCCAACATCTGGTCTACCGCATGAACAGCCTGCTGGCGGCCACGCTGCTGGTGCTGACGCTGGTGTGCTTCATCGTCCTGCCCATCCTGCTGGCAATCCTCTACACGATTCACGAATCGCGCGAGTGGATCAACTGGATGATCACCATAAACGCCACCGGCGCGCCCACCCCGCAGTGGCTGGCCGACCTACCCTATGTCGGCCCCGCCATCGACGAACGCTGGCAAGAGGCGCTCGGCCAGCCCGGCAACCTCGGGCAACTGGTTCAACTCTTCAGCGGCTCGAACATCGGCAATATCTACCGCTGGGCGCTGTCGACGGGCTATTCGGCCTTCCACCTGTTCCTTAATCTGGTGTTCATGCTGGTGGCGCTGTTCGTGTTCTTCCACGATGGCGACCATATCGTGGCGCAAATCGACCGCGTCGGCCGCCGCATCCTGCCCGACCGCTGGGACCGCCTGTCGCGCGTCGCTCCCATGACCATCAGTTCAACCGTCACCGGCATGACCCTGATCGCCATCGGCGAGGGTATCGTTCTGGGCATCGCCTACTGGCTGGCGGGCGTGCCGTCACCTGCGACATTCGGCTTGATCACCGGCCTTCTGGCGCTGATCCCCGGGGGCGCGCCGCTGTCGTTCTCGCTCATCTCGCTCTACCTCGTGGCGTCTGGCTCGCCCATCGCGGGCCTTGCCCTGTTCATCTGGGGCGCGGTCGAGCTGTTCATCGTCGACAAAACCATCCGTCCGTGGCTGGTTGGCGGGCCGGTGCGACTTCCGTTCCTGCCCACCTTCTTCGGCCTGATCGGCGGCATCAAAACCATGGGCATCGTCGGACTGTTCGTCGGCCCCGTGCTGATGGCGCTGTTGATCTCGATCTGGCGCGAATGGCAGCGAGAGATCACCGAGGGCGAACCCCGCCGCGCCGCCCGCAACCCCGATCCCTGATACAAATGGCAACCTTCACCCTAGACGGGCGCAGCTTCGACGACATCCCCGGCTTTTACCGGCAGATCAACGCGCTGTTCATGACCGGGGCCGCGGATTGGGCCTTGGGCGACAGCTTGGACGCCCTCGACGACATGCTTTACGGCGGCTACGGCCGACTAGCCGAGCAGCCGGACGGCCCCCATACGCTGATCTGGACAGATAGCGCCAAAAGTGAAACCGACTTGGGCCGCGCCGCGACCGAAGGCTGGCTGCGCGCCAAAATCGCCCGCCCCGACGTCTACGCCCCCGGCCCCGCCGCGCGGCAACTGGCCGCCTTGCTAGATGGCAGCGGCCAAACCTATTTCCAGATTCTGGTCGAGCTGTTCAACCAGCACCCCAATATCACGCTTTCGCTGCGCTAAGGGGCCGCGCGGCACCCGCCAGCGGCGCAGTTGAATCCCGCAGCCGCAATTCGGTGGGGAACACATGGCGCAGCGGGCGGTGGGGCGAATCATCAATCGCCCCCATAACACAGGCAATCGCAGCCTTGGCCACATCCCCCAGCGGCCGCCCGATCGACGATACGGCCGGGGCAAGCAACGGCGCGATGGAATCATCAAACCCGATGACCGAAAAATCCTGTGGCACGCGCAATCCCCGCGCGCTCAACACCTGCAAAATACCCGCAACCAGCATATCGGAGGAGGCGAGGATCGCCGTCGGCGGCGCGGGCATATCCAGGATTTTCTGCATCATCACCCGCCCTTCCTTGGCCGGATCTTCGCCCGTTGTGCTAAAATAGCGTCCCAGAACCTCCAGCGAATGGTCGGCATCCGCGCCATGCTGCGCCACAGCGGCGCGAAAGGCGGAGAGGCGCTCCTCCTCCATCGTCTGGCCGCTGACACGGGGGCGCAGATAGGCCGCGGGGTCACCCCCCATAAATGCAATCCGCCGATGCCCCAGCGCAACCAAATGCGCCACCGCATCGGAAATACCCGCCTGCGGCCCGCATATCACCACATCGGTGCCACCGACGGCCTCCTGCTCGACCTGCACGACCGGAATATTCGCGGCCTGCAGCGGGGCAATGTCTTCGGGACGCAGCGCATAGGCAAAGATCACGGCATCCACGCGGTGCTGAATCAATTGTGCCACCGAATCGGCGACCGGCTCGTTGACCGAACCATATTGAAAGGTCAAAACCGTGTAACCTTGCGCCATCGCCTCCAACCGGATCGCTTGGCTGAGGTTCACGAAATACGGGTTCAAACGCCCGTCTACGATAATTAGCCCAATTTTCCAGCTACGGCTGGTGCGCAGCCCCCGCGCCACCACGTTGGGTTTATAGCCCGTCGCATCCAACGCCGCCTGCACCTTGGCCCGCCGCGCTTCGCCAACTTTTTCAGGTTCATACAGCACACGGGCGACCGTCGCAGGGGAAACCCCCGCCATCTTGGCCACATCACCCATCGTCGGAAGGCGCCGTTCGGACATCGAACCTCTCAGTTATTCGTTGATGATGACGTCATCATGTGTAAATGATGACGTCATCATTCTAGGAATCAGCCATGATCTGCGTGAATTTCACCCCATGGCCATCAGGGGCCATATGAAAGTGACACGCTCTCTGCCGCAAGTCCTATTCGCCGCACTGGTCGTTCTAGCCTATGTCTTCATGCTGGCACCCGTGGTCGCAGTGGTGGTCATCAGCTTTTTTGCCGACCCGATCATCCAGTTTCCCCCTAGTGGGCTGACGCTGAAATGGTTTGCAAATGCGTGGGCCCGCAGCGAATTCACGGCGGGTCTGATTGAAAGCCTGAAGCTGGCGCTGATCGCCACAGCGATCGGCGTTCCCGCCGGAACCGCCGCCGCCTATGCCATCCATCGCGGTACGTTTGCGGGGCGCAAGGCTATCTCGGGGCTGTTGCTGGGGCCGCTCGCCGTGCCTTCGATCATCATGGGCACTGCGCTTTATATCTTTTACATCAATGCCGAGTTCATTCTTGACCGCAACATCGTGGGCACATCATCGGGGTTGATCGCGGCGCATATCCTGCTGACTATCCCGTGGACGGTCCGCCTTGTGCTGGCCAGCATGGAAGGCCTTGACACCAGCGTCGAGGAAGCCGCCCGCAACCTTGGTGCCGGCCCCCTGACCGTGTTTTGGCGTGTCACGCTGCCGATGCTGAAATCCGGGATTATCGCGGGGGCGATGTTCTCGTTCATCCAAAGCTTCGAGAATCTAGAGCTCTCGTTGCTATTGATCGGGCCGGGCAAAATTACCCTGCCGGTCGCCATGCTGAACTACCTCGAATTCAAAATCGACCCGACCCTCGCGGCTGTCGGCACGTTGCAGATCATTCTGATCGCGGCACTGATGCTGATCACCGACCGCTACGTCAAAATCGCCCGCGCCTTCTAAGGCCGCCCAGCAGGAAATTACGCGTCATGGCCAGCCTCAAAATTCAATCCCTCGTCAAGCGCTACGGCGAAACCGAGGTCGTCCGCGGCCTTGATCTGGATGTTGCCGAAGGGGAAATGGTCGCCCTGCTTGGCCCGTCGGGGTGCGGGAAAACCACTACTTTGCGCATGGTTGCGGGCTTTATTACGCCCACATCTGGCAAGATCGACCTTGGCGGCAAGGACATTACCATGCTGCCGCCCCACCAACGCGACACGGCGATGGTGTTCCAATCCTACGCGCTGTTCCCGCATATGACGGTCGCCGCCAACGTCGGCTTTGGTCTGGAAATGCGCAAGATCGGCAAATCCGACCGCGACGCGCGCATCAAAAACGCGCTCGAGATGGTGCAGCTGGGCCACCTTGCCGACCGCCTGCCCAAACAGCTGTCGGGCGGCCAGCAGCAGCGCGTTGCACTGGCCCGCGCGCTGGCGGTGAACCCCTCGATCCTGTTGCTGGACGAGCCGCTCTCGAACCTCGACGCTAAACTGCGGGCCGAGGTGCAGCACGAAATCCGCGCCCTACAACAGCGCCTGGGCCTGACCACGCTGATGGTCACCCACGATCAAGAAGAAGCCCTGATCATGGCCGACAAAATGGTCGTGATGGAAGCCGGTATCATCCAGCAGCAGGGCACGCCCACCGATCTATATGAAAGCCCCGCGAACGTCTTCGTGGCCGGCTTCATCGGCCGCTGCAATCTGGTCGAGGGGGCCGTGACCGCGCCCGGCACCTTCCGCGCGAACAGCGGCGCAAGCTTGGCCTGCGCACCCGACACAATGGGCACCGTGCTGGCGCTGCGTCCCGAACATATCACCCTCGCGCCCATGCAAACGGGCAAGGCGACGGGCACTATAACGCGCATCACCTATCTGGGCGCGCAAACCGAATACGCCGTGAACGTCGATGGCACCACGCTCTTTGCCTCGACGCGCACCCCGTTGGCAGGGGCTGCTATCGGCGATCAGATCGGGCTGGACTGGGATGTTTGCCAAGCCCGCCTTCTGGCCGGAACCAACGCATAAACAAAACGTTAGACATCACAGGGAAGCAATAATGTCCAACACAACCTTTACCCGCCGCGAATTGATGGCCCTTGGCGCCATGGCCGGCGTTCTTGGCATCACCGGCCTGCCCAAAGGCGCATCGGCGGCCGAAAAGGGCCGCATCGTTGCCTCGATCCTCGGCGGCGATTACGCCGAACTGCTGCGCCGCATCGTCGACGAACGCGTCATGATCCCCGCCGGCTACGAAGTCCTGCAAGACGTCTCGACGACCGAGGCGCGCCAAACCAAACTGCGCACCGAGCGTAACCGCCGCGAAGCCAGCTTCGACGTGGGCCTGCTGGCCGACCTTGATATGTATCCGATGGCGCAGCTGGGCGTGCTCGAGGATCTGGACGAAACCAAGGTCCCCAATATCGCGAACGTCATCCCCGCCCTGCGCAAACCCTACGCGGTGCCGCAGCTGTTCTCGTATATCGCGATCGTCTACAACCCCGCGAAAATCACGACGCCCCCCACCTCGTATAACGACCTCTGGAACCCCGAATACAAGGGCAAGGTCGGCATTTCGGACGTGCTTTATGTCGCAACCTCGGCGGCAGCCTCGCTGGCCGCAGGCGGCAGCATGTCGGACTACACGCCCGGCCGCGAAAAGCTGCTGGCGCTGAAAAACGAACAGCAAGCCAAAATCCTGCCGACGAACGAATCCATCGCCGCCGCCTTCCAATCGGAAGAAATCTGGATCACGCTGAACTACGTCGCGCGCGGCTTCGGCTGGCGCAAGGCTGGCCTGAACCTTGACTGGGCGATCCCGTCCGAAGGCGCGATCCCCGTCACGTTCGAATTCGCCGTGCCGAAAAACGCCCCGAACAAGGAAGGCGCCTATGCCTATCTGAACGCGGCGCTCGAGCCTGACTCGCAGCTCGGCTTCCTTGACAGCATCGGCTACCTGCCCTCGGTCACGAACGCCGTCCTGCCGCCCGAAATCGCCGCACAGGTGCAGCTGACCCCCGAACAGCAGGCCAACCTTAAGGCGATCGACAACGCATATTTCAGCGCCAACCAAGCCGATATCTTCGACTTCTGGACGCGCGAGTTCAAAGGCTAATCATGCCCCTACTGGTTCTTCCCGCAACACTTTTGGTGCTGATGCTGCTTGTCATGCCAATGGCAGGGCTGTTTCGCATTTCGCTGAACCAATACAGCCCGACCGAGCTGATGGTATCGGCCCTGACGGGACAGAACTATCTGAACGCGATCGCCGACCCGTTCTATCAAAAGATCCTTTTGATCACGGTCGGCGTCGCACTGGGATGCACGCTTTTGTGCCTCGCCCTTGCCATCGCGCCGGCCTATTGGCTGGCGCGTATGGAGAGCCGCTGGAAGTCCGCCTTCATGATCCTGACGCTGTTCCCGCTGCTGGTCGGCAATGTGGTGCGCGCGGCAGGCTGGATGGCGCTGCTGAACACCGACGGCGTGATCAACGCCTTCTTCGGCCTCTTCGGCCTTGGGCCGTTCCAACTGCTCTACACCCCGCTCGCCGTCATCCTCGGCACGGCTGCGGTGGTGCTGCCCTATATGATCCTGACACTGGCCTCGGTGATCGAATCCGTACCGCGCCAAACCGAAGAAGCTGCCGCCAACCTTGGCGCGCGCCCGCTGACGGTGCTGCGCCGCGTGCTGCTGCCGCAAGCGGCACCGGGGGTGCTGGCCGGGTCGGTGCTTGTCTTCATCATGGCGATGAACGCCTATGCGACGCCTGTTCTGCTCGGCGGCCCCAGCTTTCGCATGCTGGCGCCTGCCGTCTACGACCAGTTCGTGCGGGTCGGCAACTGGCCCTTTGGTGCAGCACTGGCCTTTGTTCTGCTGTTCAGCACCCTCGCCCTTTCCTTCTTTGTCAGCTTTGCGCTTGCCCGTTCGCTGCGCGCCAAAACGAACTGAGCCATGACCCAAGACGCCCAAAATTCGCTGCTCGACCAACTGACTTTGGACGAGCAGGTTAGCCTGCTTGCCGGTGCAACCTATTGGCGCACCACCGAAATCCCGCGCGTCGGCCTGCCCGCGATCAAAGTGACCGACGGCACCAACGGCGCGCGTGGCGAGGCGTTTACAAACGGTAGCCGCACCGCCGCCTACCCCGCCGAGGTCGCCCTTGCCGCCACTTGGAACACCGATCTGGTGCACGAGATTGGCATTGATCTGGCCGCCGAGGTGAAGGCCAAGAAAGCCCACATCATCCTTGCCCCTGCGGTGAACATGCACCGCAACCCGCTGAATGGCCGCAATTTCGAGAATTTCTCGGAAGACCCACACCTTGCCGCGCGCATGGCGGTGGCCTTCATTCAGGGCGTCCAGTCGCAGGGGGTGGGCGCAACCATCAAACATTTCATCGGCAACGAATGCGAGACCGAGCGCCGCTCGATCAACTCGGCCATCGACGAAAAAACCCTGCGCGAAACCTATCTGCCCCCGTTCGAGGCCGCCGTCCGCGAGGCCAAAGTCACCTGCGTGATGACCTCCTACAACTGGCTGAACGGCACGCATACATCCGAAAACCCGTGGCTGCTGCAAACCATCCTGCGCGATGAATGGGGCTTTGACGGCATCGTCATGTCCGACTGGCTCGGCACCCACTCGACCGAGGCTGCGATCTCTGCAGGCCTCGATCTGGAAATGCCCGGCCCGGGGCGCTTCCGCGGTGAAAAACTGGCCGCTGCCGCGCGCGAAGGCCGCGTCGATCCCGCCGACATCCGCACATCTGCGGGCCGTATCATCGCCATGGGCCAGCGTCTTGGAACATCGCTTGATGACGATCTGTCCGCCGAAACCGCGCAAGACCGCCCCGCTACCCGCGCCCTGATCCGCCGCACAATCGCGGAATCGACGGTGCTGCTGACCAATAAAAACAACATCCTGCCGCTGGATCCGACCAAATTGCGCCGCATCGCGCTGATCGGGCCGAACGCGACCGTCGCGGTCATCCACGGCGGCGGTTCGGCGCAGATCAATGCCCATTATGCCATCACGCCGCTGGCCGGTTTGCAGGCCGCGCTGCCCGATGTGCAAATCGACACCGCCCTTGGCCGTGCCGCCGAACGCTTCGTTCCCGCTGTCATTGGCGACGTCACGCTGGAACTGTTCAACGGCGAAGACCGCAGCGGCACGCCGACACTGATCCAACAGGCGGCCAGCACCGATTTCGCATGGTTTGGTGCCGTCGCCCCCGAAATCGACCATTCAGCCTTTGCTGCGCGTGTCAGCGTCCGCTTTACCGCGACGCAGTCGGGCGCCCATGAAATCGGACTGATGTCGGCAGGCCTCTCCAAACTCTATCTCGACGACGCCGAAATCCTTGATGCTTGGGATACATGGGCCAAGGGCGAAAGTTACTTCGGCCACGGCTGCGATGAACGGCGCGGCACGGTGATGCTAACCGCTGGCCAAACCTATGAATTGCGGGCCGAGTATTTCTGCGGCGACGGCATTGCCACCTCGCTGAAAGCCATCCGCTTTGGCCTGCGCGCCACGTCCGCCCTTGGCGATCCGGCGGTCGCCGTTGCCTTGGCGCAAGATGCCGATGTCGCCATTATCGTCACCGGCCTCAGCCCCGAATGGGAAACCGAATCCGAGGATCGCCGCACCCTCGCCCTGCCCCCCGGACAGGACGATCTGATCCGCGCGGTCGCGGCGGCGAACCCGCGCACCATCGTGGTCACGCAAGCCGGCTGCCCGCTGTCGATGCCATGGGCCGATGATGTCGCCGCCGTGCTGCACCAATGGTACCCGGGCCAAGAATGCGGCAACGCGCTGGCCGACGTGATCCTTGGGCTGCAAGAACCGTCAGGGCGCTTGCCACAGGTCTTCCCCGCGTCGGACGATCAAATCACCACCGTCACCGAACGCCCCGAACGCAGCGGCACCGTCACCTATTCCGAAGGCCCGACCATCGGCCAGCGCCGCTTCGACGTGCTGGGGCTGACCCCGCTCTTCCCCTTCGGCCACGGCTTGGGCTTTGGCGATGTCAGCTACAGCCAGCCGCGCGTCGCCACTACGCCCGACGGTGGCCTGCTGGTCGGCCTGCACCTACACAACGCCGCCCCCCGCCCCACGTCCGAGGTCGCGCAGATTTACCGCGTCCTGCCGGACGGTGCGCACAAATTGCTGGCCTTCGCCAAAATCGCCCTGAACAGCCACGAAAGCCGCGACATCGCCCTTACCGTGACCCCCACCGCCCTGCGCGAATGGGACACGGCAGCCGCCGCATGGGCGATGCCCGCGGGGCCAATCACGCTGGCGATCGGGCAATCCAGCAGCGACATTCGGCTGAAAATCACAACAACCCCAAACCTTTAGGCCCGGCAGGCTAAAGGCAAAAGGGCGCGACCACCGGTCGCGCCCTTTTCTTTTCACCCCGCGCGCTCAGAACCGGTAGCTGACACCCAGCCGAATGCTGTCATTCGTCATCTCGCTATGCGCCGCGCGGCCAGTGACCCGCTCATAACTGCCTTCGACGGGAACCTGCTCGAAAATGGTCTGCTCGGCCACCGTCTCGGTGCAGCGAATACCAAACCGCTCGCAGGCCAGTGGATTGGCAGGAATGACAACTTCCTCGGTGCCCACCGCCACGCTTTTCGTATAGCCCAGCGACGTCCCCTCGCGGCTGTGCTGGAACGCGCCCTCGGCCTTGCGGAAGAAGGTGCGGTTCACCTGCGCCCAAATCGACCAGTTGTCGTTCAGCGCATATTCCATCCCCAGCCCGATATTCAATCCATTGCGCGAGACCGAGATTTGCTCAATCTCCGTCAGCGTGGTCGTCGTCCCGTTCGGCAGGTAGCGGTCGGCATAATCAGCCTTGTAACTGTCGCGGTACCACGTCTCGCCTTGGCGCGCGACGCCCGCCAAACCGTACAGCTGCAGGCCGTTGTCAAACGCATAACCTGCCCGCAGGTTAAGCGCCGCCGTCCAGTCCACCTCTTGGTGATAAACAGACGCCACCGCGTCCGTCCCCGCCAGATCACCCTCGGCCGACAGATTGGTCACATCCAAACGCATGTCGGGGCGGGCGTAATCACCCTGCACGCCCAGAATGAAACCGTTGGCGAACTGCCAGTTATAGCCCAGCTGCACACCAGCCATCGGCGCGTCGAACGCCAGATCGAAACCCTCGTTCAGCGTCATCGGTGTGGTCGACCCATCCAGCGCCGCAAATTGCGTAGCGTTACCGGCCCAGTTGCGGCCACCATAAACGCCCGCATACAGGCCCGCCCAGTCTCGCCCGCCACTGCGGTCGCTGACCTCCCCCGAGAACACGCGCGGCAACGCCCCGCCCGCCCCAAAGGTATTGGTCAGCCCCACATAAAACGTCCGCCCCGGCCCAGGCTGCGTTACCAACCCCAGCGGATCGACGTAATACTTATCGGCCACATTCTCGACACGGAACGACAGCGTCACATCGTCGTTCAGGCGGTAGCTGGCAAACAGATCGACCAGCGTATAGGGGTCCCACTTCACCTGCGAAATGAACTGCGACATCCCCGTCGCGGTCACCTGCCCATGGTCAATCGCCCGCGGCCCCACGCGCGAGACGCGCCCGCCCAGCGTCAAACGATCATCCATCAGCTTTTGCTGCACGGTCAGATCCAGCGTGAACTTGGGCGGCACATGGTTCGTGGCAAAATCGGAATAAAGTGTCGCGGAATCGCAGGCCCCCGCCGTCAGACAATACTGCATGTCGATGAAATAGCTGGCCGCAAAGTCGGCGCTGAACCCACTGTTCTCGTAACGCGCGCTCAGCTCGGCCCCCTCAAAACGGGCGCTGTCCAAGTTCATCACCTGCATGCCCGTATAACGCGCACCATTGGGCTGCGGCACCGAAACATACTGCCGCCCGATGTAATCCTCGATATCCCAGTTGAAATAGCTCAGCTTGACCATGGCGGTGTCGTTCGGGGTGAACAGCCCCTCGCGCACGTGGTTGATGCCCACTTCCCAGTTATTGGCCCGCTCGGGGTCGACCGAAATCGGCGCCAAAGTGAATGACGACACCATCGCGCTTTCATACAAGCTGGCATAGCGCAACGTGCTGGACCAGTTGGCGTAAATTTGGGTGTTCTCGAACGGCGCGACCGTCACACCAAACGACGGACTGAACCCGCCGCCGCTGCGGTAGGGGTCACGGTCGAAATAGGCGGTCGAATAGCCGCTGTAATCACTCGCGTCGTGCAGATCGACATAGGTATAACGCAGCCCCGCATTCAGCGTCAGCCAGTCGCGCGGCGCATAGCTGGCGCGCACGAACCCCGAATTTTCGCTCCGCTCGCCCTGCGTGGTGACAAAGCTGTTCAACTCGCGCCCATACAAACTCGGCTCGACCCGCTCGTTCAAATACGACAGGCCATAGCTCAGCGACAGCGCGCCCTCGCGCACATCCCAGCTCGAGGTATTGCTGATATCCGCCCCCCGCATCCGCGCGTCAGTGCCAATCCGATAGCGTTCCTGCATCGCGGCCAACGGCACGTTCAAACTGCGCGACACCTGCCGCTGTGCCAGCAAAGTCACCCAGGCATTGGCGCGCAAATCGATCATATCGTTGCCAGCCGGGTTCCAACGAAACCGACTGGTCATCGTATGCACATCCGTGCCGGTGGTGCGGCTGGCCTGCACGGCTTGGCTGCGCTCGGTCGTCAGGCTTGACGCCAGCTTGTCGCCGCTTTCCGAAAAATAGCCGTTATACCCCAACTGCAGCGTCGCATCGGGGCCGAAATAGCGCGTGGCGTTGATCAACAGCGATTGGGTCTCCAACTGCGTGTTCAACACCTCCTCGCCTGTGCGGTAATTGGTCAGGCCCGTGTTTTCGATGTAGGGGTCCCACGTGGTGCAGTAGTTATTGGCATTGCAGCTGACCACCTTGCCGATATCAAGGGGACTGGCCCCCGGACCATCCGACCCCGCAAAATAATTGCCGCGCTTGCGCAAGGCATAGGCCAGCAGCAAGTCAAAATCCTCGTGGCGCACGGCCGCCGCGATGCTGACCGATCCCTGCGTCGCCCGCAGCCCACTGGGCCGGTCCATACCCTGCGCCGACGGGGTGGCGACAGCGGGCAGCCAATAGGCGGTGGGCCATGCATAACCGGCCAAAGCCCCGTCCTCGGGGCTGGCGGTGTTGCCCCCCAGCTCGACATTCAGGCGATAGCCCATCGTCTCGCCCGCACCCAAAACATCGTCGGCGCGGATGGTGCGCATCGCGACCGACCCCGCAATCCCGCGCGAGGCCACGTCCGACCCCTTGTTCACGTCCACCTCGGCAATCAGATCGGGGTCGACATAGGTGCGGTTCGCCGCGCCCTGATAGCCCTGATACACCGAAATGCCGTTTTCAGCCCCGTCGATGGTGGTGTTCACGCGGCCAAAACCCTGCATCCCGCGAATGTTCACATCAACACCGGCACCGCTATTGCGCGCATCGCCCGACATCACCCCCGCCGTGCCGCGAAACATATCCGCCGCGTTCGAGCCGCGAAAATTCTGAATATCCTCTCGCGCGACATGGCTGCTGGCCCCGGGGTTGAAATAAGGCGCGGCGACGCCCGCCTCGCCCCACCCGATGCGGATCGGCGACAAGACAAGGTTGTCGCCCGCCTGCGCGGCGGCAACCGGCACCAAAACAACCGCACCAGGCCCGTTGAACCGATAGGTCAAACCCGTGCCCGCCAAAATCTGCGCCAAGGCGCTGCCCGCCGCCATCTGCCCCGTCACACCGCCGGTCTGCAGGCCGTTCGTCAAAGCGGCATCGTAAAAAAGCTGCAACCCGCTTTGCAGCCCGAACCCCGTCAGCGCATCCTGCAGCGCCCCCGCCGGTATCGCAAAGCTGGCGGTCTGCGCCACCGCAGGCGCAACCGCCAGCGGCCCCCATCCCGCCGCGCCCATCACAGCCCCTAGCGAGAGGCAAAGCGCAGTCTGACGCAGCAACCGCACCGCCGACAAACCGCACCGCGTGTTTTGAATATATCGTGCCATATCGTTCTTTCTGTCCCTCGGCGCTTTGGCGCGCATACAGGGTTAACGATAGGCAATGCGCTCACCCGCAGCCGAAAACCGATTTTTCGACAAAAAAACTCAGGTGATCAGCGTCAAACCCGGTAACGTAATGGTTTGAAATCCTAAAACGCTTTTGATCTGCGGCAGGATCTCGTCGGGGCGCTGCAAATGAAACACTCCCGATACCCGCATCGCATCCGCACCCGCCCGCATCACGACAATGCGGCCACGCCGGTGCCGGTTGATGTCGGCCACCACATCCGCCAGCGGCCGATCCTGAAACACCAAATACCCCGCCCGCCACGCGGCCATCGCCTCGGGGGGCGCCGCCTCGATCCGGTAAACATCGTCGGCGCTGCGCACCATACGGTGGCCCGCAGGCACCGCAATGCCAGCAACAGCCAAATCCCCGCTTAAACACTCGATGCAATCGCTCTGCGCCCCCAACACCACGGCGATCTCGGCACCCGGCGCAGCGATTGCGCGCCAATCGCGCGCCCGCAGGGCAAAGGGTTGGCTGGCCTCAGCCGCAACCTGCACCTGCGCAGCACCAGCCAGCAAATGCATCCCGCGCGCACCACTGTCCATCTCGGGCGTCATGCGCGATCCGCCATCCAACACGACGGCGCTGCCATCCTGCAACCGCAGATCCGCCCGCCCGCCGACACCCACCACATGCGCGGCCCCATCGCCAAACGGGCCCAAACCCAAGACCTGACTGGCAACCCCCGCACCGCCCACAGCCAGCGCAAGCCCAACGCCCCCGCGCAGCACCGCGCGGCGCGACACCGCCCTGCGCGCGCCAACGGCGGCCCCGCTTTGCGCCAAGGCGGGGCCAACATCATGCCATACCCGCAGCGCCGCCTGATAGGCCGCCGCGTTTTCTGGGCTGGCGGCCTGCCACGCGCGCAGATCGGCCGCATCCTGCGCCGTCGCGCGCCCCGATACCAGCAAGGCAATCCACGCGCTTGCCTCATCTGGCCCGCCATCAACGGCAGGACGCCCCACTGTCACGCTGTCTTGCCTGGCCATTGCTGGGCTCATCACTGCCACCCCACAGCACGGCGTCAGCCGCGCGCTTCCCCGTTTTCCATGCGATAACCGTCTTCGGCGGCGGCCATCGCCGCAATGCAATGGTCCAACGCCAACCGCACCTCGTATTCCACCGTCCGCACCGAGACCCCGTGCTGCGCCGCAATCTGCGCATAGGGCACACGCCGCAACCGCGCCGCAATCAAAATCTCGCGCCGCCGCAGCGGCAAACCCGCCAGCGCCCGCGCGAACAGCCGCAATTGCGATCGGGCAATCGCGGCATCTTCGGGGCTAGGCAAATCGCCCGGCACCTCCAGCAAGGCATCAACCTCGGCCTGTCGCAACCGGCGCGCCCGCACCCGCCCGTGGTCAATCACCAGATTGCGCATGACCCGCATCATGTAGGGCAAGGGCGCGGCCAGCACAGCGGGCGCATGCCGCCGCACGCGCAACCACGCCTCCTGCACCAAATCCTCGCTATCACTGGCGGTGCCCATCCGTCCGGCAGCATACCGCAACAGCTGAGGGCGCATCTGCAGATACGCCTGTTCCAACGCGCTATCCTCGGAATCCATCGCCGCCAGCCCCCATCACATCACGGAACAAGGCTGGCTGAAGCTGGCCGAGCGGTGCTCGCCCCGCCACATAGCACCGTGGGTAAGGCGCGCGCGCGCAACGGTCAAGATGCCACCGCCCTGCAAGACCAGCGCACCGCCTAAATATTAACCATTTGCAGCACCAACGCCCAAAAACTGCGCCACCTTCCCGCCCGCGCGACGTCTCGTCGCTTGCCGCGCCCCCAACGCGGGTCTAAGGCGGGCCCCAACGCCGCACAGTCGAACTGGATAGGCGCGCATAAAATCCATCACCAACGGGGCCCCCATGTTCAATATCACCAAAACCGCATTGGTCGCAGGCGCGCTGCTGCTGCCGCACGCTGCTCTGGCCGAAGTTAAAATCGCCATGATCCTCACCGGCCCGATCACCGACGCCGACTGGAACTCGGTCGGCTATAACGGCCTGAAAGCCGCCGAGGACGCCCTCGGCGCGACCATCGCCTATTCCGAAAACGTCACCGACGCCGATGCTGAACGCATCCTGCGCGACTACGCCAGCCAAGGCTACGACGTGATCTTCGCGCATTCCTTCTCGTTCGGCGACGCGGCCCTGAACGTGGCCGAGGATTTCCCCGAAACCGTCTTCATGGCCGCCACCGCGCAAGAGCTGACCGAGAACGTCGGCACCTATTCCAACCCCGACTATCAGGGCGCGTATCTGGCAGGGATGCTGGCGGCTGGCACATCCAAAACCGGCACTGTCGGCTGGGTCGGCGGCATGCCCGCCCCGAACATGCTGGCAAACCTGAACGCCTATGCCGCTGGTGCGCAAGAACAAAACCCCGATGTCAACGTGCTGCACACTTTCATCGGCTCGTGGTTTGACCCCGCCAAAACCAAAGAGGCCGCCATCGCCCAAACCGAACAGGGCGCTGACGTGCTGTCCGCCCAAGGGGTGGGCGTGATCGACGCTGCCATCTCGGAAAATGTCTGGGCGCTTGGCGCGATGACCGACCAAAACCACCTCGGCCCGAATGTCGTGCTGACATCGGTGCTGTGGGATCTGGGGCCGCTGGTCACTGCCGTCGCCAAGGCGGTCGAGGATGGCACATGGACATCGCAAGAATGGACGTACGGCATCCCCGAAGGCGCAATCAAACTGGCCGATTTCCACGGCCTTGACAGCAACATCCCCGCCGATGTGCTGGCCACGGTGAACGCCAAATTCGACGCGATCGCCGCGGGCGATTTCATCGTGCCGCTCGATACGACGCAGCACTGATGAATCCCAAGGCAGAAGTTGCGCTGTCCCTGCACAATGTCACCGTGCGCTTTGGCACGTTTACGGCTGTGGACGGCATCTCGACCACGCTGCGCGCAGGCGAAATCCGCGCGGTGCTGGGCGAGAATGGCGCAGGCAAATCGACCCTGATGCGGGTGCTGGCCGGGCAAGTCACGCCCGCTAGCGGCCAAATCACGGCGTTCGGCACCAGCTATGCCAAGCTGGATGCCGACCTTGCCCTCTCGCTGGGGATCGGCATGGTGTATCAGCACTTCATGCAGGTGCCGCAATTCACCGTGGCCGAAAACTTCTGCCTTGGCCTGCCGCGCACCGGCGGCGTCATTCCGAACCTACGGCGCACAGCGGCCGAGATCGCCGCCCTCGCCGCCCGCTACGGGTTCGATATCGACCCGAACGCGCGGGTCGAAACCCTATCCGTTCCCGCGCAACAACGGGTCGAGATTCTCAAGGCCCTCTATCGCGGCGCGCGCATCCTCATCCTCGATGAACCAACAGCCGTCCTTTCGCCTGACGAAGCGCAGGGCCTCTTCGCCATGGTGCGCGCCCTTGCGGCCGAGGGAACCGCCGTCCTCTTCATCTCGCATAAACTCCATGAAATCATGGACCTATGCGACAGTGTCACCGTCATCCGGCGCGGCAAGCTGGTGGGCGAACGGCAAGTGGCCGACACAAGCGAGGCCGAACTCTCGCGCCTGATGGTCGGCAGCGACATCCCCGACCTCACCCGCCCGCCCACGCTCAGCGTGGCCCCGACGCCCCTGCTGACGCTGCGCGGCCTGAACCTCGGGCGCGGCCCGCTGGATCTGACGCTGCACAAAGGCGAGATCTTCGGCATCGCAGGCGTCGACGGTTCGGGGCAGATTGAACTGGTCGAAACCATCATGGGCCTGCGCCGCCAAGCGGGGCTGGCCTTTGACTTTCTGGGGCAAGACCTGACGGGGGCCAGCATCAAAACCCGCCTTGCCGCCGGCATCGCCCAAATCCCCGAGGATCGCCACAAAAGCGCAATGGTGGCCGAGATGTCGGTCGCCGATAACCTGGTCCTCGACCGTATCGAGCAGCCCCCCTTTTCCAAATCCGGCTGGATCAATACCCCCGCCATCACCGCTGAGGCCGACCGCGCCATCGCCGCCTTTGACGTGCGCATGCAGGCCCGCAGCCAACCGATGGGCTCGCTTTCGGGCGGGAACCAGCAAAAGGTGGTCCTCGCCCGCGCGTTGGCTCAAGCGCCGCAATTGCTGCTGGCCGTCTACCCCGCGCGCGGCCTTGACCTTGGGGCGACGCGATTCGTGCACCAACAACTGCTGGCGCGCCGCGCGGCGGGGGCCAGTGTGCTGCTGGTATCCGCCGAACTCGAAGAGCTCCTTAGCCTCAGCGACCGGATCGGCGTCATGTTCGACCGCCGCTTCGCAGGCATCTTGACGGAAGACGACATGACCATGGCAAACCTTGGCCGCCTGATGGCGGGGGCCGCGTGATGGCCAAACACATCCTCGGGCAACTGGCAGCGGTGGTAATCGCCTTCGCCCTCAGCGCGGTGCTGATCCTGCTGGCGGGCAAAGACCCGCTTCTTGCGTTCGGCGCAATGGCTCAATCGGCCCTCGGCAGTGCAAACGGCCTGTCGGAAACCCTGCTGCGCATGGTGCCGCTGGCCCTGTGCGCCATTGGCATTTCGCTGTCCTTCCGCGCCGGCGTCTTCAACACCGGGGCCGAGGGGCAGCTCTACATCGGCGGCGTCACCGCTGCCGCCATCGGCACCGCGCTGGCGGGCACGGACGCGTTCATCACCATGCCCGCCATGATCCTCGGCGCGGCGATCGCGGGTGCGTTTTGGTCCGGCATCGCCGGCGCGCTGAAACTACGCTTCGGCGCGGATGAACTGATCACCACGATCATGCTGAATTACATCGCCATATTCTTCGTGGGCTTCCTGCTGCACGGCCCCCTGCGGGCCGATGGCTCGGCCCTCGCCCAAACCGCGCGCCTTACGGCCGAGGCACGCCTGCCCGTCCTCGTCCAAGGGTTCCGCGCCAACTGGGGTATCTTCCTCGTCATCCTCGCCGCGCTGCTGGCTTCCCTTTACCTGTGGCGGCGCACCGGCGGCTTCCGCCTGCGCGTCGTTGGCCAAAACCCGACTGCAGCCCTGAACGCAGGTATGAACCTGCAAAAAATCACCCTCGGCGCGTTCCTCGTCTCGGGCGCCCTCGCCGGTATCGCTGGCTATACCGAGGTCGCGGGCGTCCAGCGCCGTATGATCGAAAACCTCTCGCCGGGCTATGGATACACGGCGATCATCGTCGCACTGCTGGGCGGCACCAACCCCATCGGCGCTGTCATCGCCGCCTTTTTCTTTGCCGCGCTGCAAGTCGGGGCGTCAGCGATGGAATCGACTGCCGGGGTGCCATCCTCGCTGGCCAGCGTCACGCAGGCGCTGGTCGTCCTGTGCCTGCTGGCGCGCAACGCGCCGGTGCTGCTGCGCAACTGGCTGGCGCGCCACACCCCAAAGACCGAGGCCTGAATGGACTTCCTCACCGATCCCGTCTTCGCAGGCTTCCTCGCCGCCAGCGTCCGCCTCGCCATCCCCATCCTCCTCGCGGCGCTCGGCGGCATCTTCGCCGAACGCGCAGGCGTGCTGAACATCGGGCTGGAAGGCCAAATGCTGACCGGCGCGCTTGCGGGCTACGCGGGCGCAACCCTGACACAAAACCTGTGGTTCGGCGTTATCATCGCGATGGTGGCAGGCGCGATGGCCGCGCTGGTGCTGGCCTATTACGCCATCCGCCTGCGCGCCAACCAAGTCATCGTCGGCATCGCGCTGAACTTGGGGCTGATGGGCGCAACATCCTTCGCCTACCGCCTGCTGTTCGGCGTCGATACACCGCGCCAACGGGTCGATAGCTTCCAATCCCTCAACCTCGGCGCGCTGGCCGACATCCCCGTGCTCGGCCCCCTGCTCTTCCGGCTCGACGCACTCAGCTATCTGGCGCTGGCGGCTGTCTTCGTCAGCTGGTTCGTGCTGGCCCGCCTGCGCATCGGCCTGAACCTGCGCGCCGCCGGCGAACACCCCGAGGCGGCCAAAACCCTCGGCCTCAACGTCCCCCGCATCCGCTTTGGCGCTATGGCGGTGGCCGGCGCGCTGGCGGGGGTCGGCGGGGCCAGCCTGTCGCTGGCCGCCACGGGAACCTTCGTCGACAATATGACGGCAGGGCGGGGCTATATCGCGCTGGCGATTCTGATCTTGGGTCAACGCCACCCGATTGGGGCCCTCGCCAGCGCGCTGCTGTTTGGCGCAGCCGAGGCGCTTCAACTGCGCGCCCAACTGCTGCCCATCAATATTCCGGTGCAATTCCTGCAAATGCTGCCCTACGTGCTGACGATCGCCGTGCTCGCGGGCCTTGTCGGGCGCAGCCGCGCCCCCGCCGCCTTGGGCAAACCCCTCAGCGACGACTGATAGCGGCGCGCCCCTTGCAGGGGGCGCGCCAGCACATCATCAGCTGTAATGCGCCACGGGCGTGCCCGCGATGGCCGACATGTTCAGCAAGCCCCGCGTGGTGATGGATGGCGTCACCACATGCGCGCGATTCCCCATCCCGATCAAAATCGGCCCAACTTCCAACCCACCAGCTTTGGCCTTCAGGATGTTCCGCACCCCCGACGCCGCGTCGGTCGAGGCAAACACCAGCACATTCGCCTGCCCCTCGAACCGCCCGTTCGGCATCTGCCGGTCACGCAGTGACTGATCCAGCGCAGAATCCACATTCATCTCGCCCTCATAGAGGAAGTCGGGATCACTGGCATCCAGCAGCGCCAAGGCCGCACGCATCCGCCGCCCCGCATCGGTATCCATGTTGCCGAACTGGCTCTGGGTGCACAGCGCGATCTTCGGCTCGATGCCAAAGCGGCGTACGTGGCGGGCCGCCCCCATCACCGTGTCCTTGATCTGCTCGGCCGTCGGGTCGGCGTTCACTTGCGTGTCGGCAATGAACAGCGGGCCGTCTTCCATGATCATCAACGACATCGCAGCCACGGGGCGATACGGCCCACGGCCCAAGATGCGCTGAATATACTTCAGATGCCCATGATATTGGCCATAAGTGCCGCAAATCATGCTGTCCGCCTCGCCGCGATGCACCATGACGGCGCCAATCGCGGTGGTGTTGGTGCGCATGACCGAACGGGCAATATCGGGGCTGACCCCGCGCCGCGCCATCAACTCGTGATAGGTGCCCCAGTAATCGCGATAGCGCGGGTCGTCCTGCGGGTTCACAATATGCACATCGCGCCCCGGACGAATGGCCAAACCATACCGCTCGCAGCGCGCCTCGATCACGTCGGGCCGGCCGATCAAAATCGGCACGTCCGTCGTCTCCTCCAGCATGGCACTGGCCGCGCGCAAAACGCGCTCGTCCTCGCCCTCGGCGAACACAATCCGCCGACTGGTCTGGCGCGCCGCCTCGAACACAGGGCGCATCAACAGCGCCGACTTGAACACCGAACTGTCCAACCCCGCGCGATAGGCGGCAATATCGGGCAAGGGCCGCGCCGCAACACCCGTCTCCATCGCGGCTTGCGCCACGGCGGTCGCGACCGCGCCCATCAGGCGCGGATCAAACGGCTTCGGGATCAAATAATCCGGCCCGAAGGTCAGCTGCTCGCCCTGATAGGCCGCTGCCGCCTCGGCCGATGTCGTGGTGCGCGCCAAGGCCGCGATGGCGGCAATACAGGCCAGCTCCATCTCGTCATTGATGGTGCTCGCCCCCACATCCAGCGCCCCGCGGAAGATAAACGGAAAACACAGAACGTTATTGACCTGATTAGGAAAATCCGACCGCCCCGTCGCGATGATCGCCTCGGGCGAGGCCGCGCGCGCCAGATCGGGCAAAATCTCGGGCGTCGGGTTGGCCAGCGCGAATATAATCGGCCGCGCGGCCATGGTGACCACCATTTCAGGCGTCAGAACCCCAGGGCCCGACAGGCCCAAAAACAAATCGGCCCCCGCAATCACATCGGCCAAACCCGCCGCCTGCGTGCCTTGCGCAAAGGCCTGCTTCTGCGGGGTCATCTGGGCCTCGCGCCCATTATAAACCAACCCTTCCAGATCGCAGAGCCAGATATTCTCGCGCCGCACGCCCAGCTTGACCAGCATTTCCAGACAAGCAATGCCCGCCGCGCCGCCGCCGGTCGAGACGACCTTGATCTGGTCGAACGCCTTGCCCGCCACAATCAGCGCGTTGGTCGCCGCCGCACCCACCACAATCGCGGTGCCGTGCTGGTCGTCATGGAAAACCGGAATCCCCATCCGCTCGCGGCAGATCCGCTCGACCACAAAGCAATCGGGCGCTTTGATGTCTTCCAAGTTAATCGCGCCAAAAGTCGGCTCTAGCGCACAAACAATGTCGGCCAATTTCTCGGGGTCAGATTCGTTCAGTTCAATATCGAAACAGTCGATATTGGCGAACTTCTTGAACAGAACCGCCTTGCCTTCCATCACGGGCTTCGACGCCAGCGGGCCGATGTTCCCCAGCCCCAACACCGCCGTCCCGTTCGAGACCACCGCAACCAGATTTCCGCGCGATGTATACCGGCTGGCCGTCGCCGGGTCTGCCTTGATCTCCAAACACGCCTCGGCGACGCCCGGCGAATAGGCGCGGCTCAGGTCGCGCCCGTTTGCCAAAGGCTTGGTCGCGCGCACCTCCAGCTTACCGGGGCGGGGAAATTCGTGATAGTTCAGCGCGGCTTGTTTTGCGCCTTCGTCTTGCATGCCCGACGTCATAAGGCCCTCCTGTCGAAGTTGTCTTGCACTAAACCAGTTAGCGCCCCCCGCCAAGACCACTGGCGCGGCGACAGGTCGCAAAACCTTGTCATAACCTCATACCCAGAGACCAATAGCCGCAGACTGCTTGGCCCTGCGGCGCGCATCGGCTAAACTGAGGCAAGACGTTAGGGGGCAGGCTGCATGGAAAGCAAATGGCTGGAAGACTTTCTGGTTCTTGCCGCACAGCGCCACTTCGGGCGCGCCGCCGATATACGCAACGTCACCCAATCCGCGCTGTCGCGGCGCATCAAACTGCTTGAAAACTGGCTAGGCGCCCCGCTGATCGACCGCCAAACCCAGCCCGTCACCCTCACCGCCGCTGGCGCAAAATTCCTGCCCCGCGCCGAGGAACTGATGGCCCTCACCACCCTCGCGCGCGAGGAAGCCCGCCCCCCCCTCGCCAGCGAACACGACATGATGACCGTCTGCATGATGAGCACTCTGTCCATCACCACCTTCCCCCGCCTCGTCGCGCAGCTCGAGGAAAAGGGCGAACACTTCCGCTTTCGCTTCGTCAACGCAAGCACCACGCTGCCCGACACGCTTGATGTGCTGCGCAGCGGCGCGGTGGATTTTCTGCTGACCTACGCCCACCCGAATGTCACCGCCCTGCAAAGCCTGCATGATCTGCCGCATATCACGCTGGGCAGCGAACGCTGCATTCCCGTCTCGGTGCCCGATCAGGCGGGCAAACCCCGCTTCGACCTGCGCCAGACGCAAATGCCGGTCGATTACCTCAGCTACCAAAACAACTCGTTCTTCGCCAGCGCCCTGCCCGATGTGATCAGCGGCGGCCGCTTCACGCTGCGCACCGTCTACGAAAACGCCCTCTCGGCCGCCCTCCTCGCGGCGGCGCGCGTCGGCCTCGGCGTCGCATGGATCCCCGAGGCCCTCCTCGGCGACGACCTGACCAGCGGCCGGCTTGTGCGCGCCGCCGACCCCGCATTCGACCTGCTGGTCGAGATCCGCCTCTATCAATCAACCCCGCGCAAATCGCGCAGCAAGGCGCGCTTTTGGCGCAATGTCAGCCAACTCGCACCGCAGCCTCATTCCATTTTGGAATGACCCTGACCAATACGGCACTGGGCTTGGCCCGCGCGGCAGCGCATCCTGCCCGCAATCACAGCCATTCTCACGAGGTTCCGGTGAAAAACGCCGACACGATCTGGGACGACGTCGACGCCAAAGGCGCCGCCTTCGCCGCATTCAGCGACATTATCTGGGGCATCCCCGAAATCGCCTATACCGAATACCGCTCGGTCGCCGCCCACCACGATATGCTCGCGGCCGAAGGGTTCACCATCACCCAAAACGTCGCGGGCATCCCCACCGCCATCATGGGCGAGGCCGGATCGGGCGGCCCCGTCATTGCCATTTTGGGTGAATATGACGCCCTGCCCGGCCTCAGCCAAGAATCCGGCGTCGCCGAACACCGCCCGCTGCCGGGCAACGGCGCGGGCCACGCCTGCGGGCACAATCTGCACGGCGCGGCCTCGATGCTGGCGGCCACGGCGGTGAAAGACTGGCTGGCCCGCAACGGGCTGGCAGGGCGCGTGCGCTACTATGGCTGCCCCGCCGAAGAAGGGGGCGCCGCGAAATCCTTCATGGCGCGCGCAGGGGCCTTCGCCGATGTCGACATCGCCATCTGCTGGCACCCCGCCACCTTCACCCGCGTGGACGAGGGGCTGTCCCTGGCCAACACCCGCATGGACTTCGCCTTTACCGGCCGCGCCTCCCACGCATCCGCCGCGCCCCACTTGGGCCGCTCGGCCCTCGACGCGGTCGAACTGATGAACGTCGGCGTGAACTACCTGCGCGAACACGTCCCCTCCGATAGCCGCATCCACTACGCCATGCTTGATGCAGGCGGCATCGCCCCGAACGTCGTGCAAGCCCGCGCCAAAGTCCGCTACGCCATCCGCGCCAGCACACTGCACGGCATGTTCGCGCTGAATGAACGGGTCAAGAAAATCGCCCACGGCGCGGCGATGATGACCGAAACGCAGGTCGACATCAGCATCATGTCGGCGGTCTCGAACATGCTGGCGAACACCCCCCTCAAGGACGCAACACAGGCCTGCCTCGACCGACTGGGCGGCGTCCCCTTCGATGCTGCCGACCGCGCCTTCGCCAGCCAGATCCAAGCCACACTGCACCCCGACGACATCGAAAACGACTTCCGCGCCGCAGGCGAGGATCCCCACACCGCCCCCCTGCACGACGGCGTCATCCCCCAGCACCAACGGGGCGAGTTGATGCTGGGCTCGACTGATGTCGGCGATGTCAGCTGGGTTGTGCCCACCGTGCAAACATGGGTCGCCACCCACGCCATCGGCACCCCCGGCCACAGCTGGCAAATCACCGCGCAAGGCAAAATGCCCGCCGCCCACAAAGGCATGATCCACGCGGCAAAAATCATGGCCTCCACCGCGGCCGAGGTGCTGACCAACCCCGCCCTGCTGGTCGCCGCCAAAGCCGACCACCAACGCCGCATCGCCAAAACGCCCTACGTCTGCCCGATCCCCGCAGACGTGACGCCCCCCCTGCAACCCCGCCCCGAACAGGCGTAAAACCATGCCAACCGTCATCGAAACCATCGCCGCGTGGGCCGCCGCGCCACACACGTTTTCCCCCATCGCCCAAACCCGCGCGGCGCAGGCGATTACCGACACGCTCGCCTGCATGGTCGCGGGCGAAACCGACCCCGCCACAGCCGCCGTCCGCAGCGCTATGGCCCCCCACGGCACGCACGGCCCCGCGCGTCTGGTGGGGGGCGGCACCGCCACAGCGTCGGTCGCGGCGCTTGTCAACGGCACCGCCGCCCACGCGCTGGATTACGACGACAACTTCCTCCCCGCGATCAGCCATGCCTCGGCCGTCATCGTCCCCGCGCTGCTGGCCATCGCCGAACAAACGCAGGCCAGCGGCGCCGATTTCGTCACCGCCTACCTGATCGCGCTGCAGGCGCAGGCCCATGTCGGCCAAGGCGTCGGCTACGCGCATTACGCGGCGGGCTGGCACGGCACATCAACAACCGGCAGCATCGGCACGGCGGCGGGCACTGCGTGGCTCCTCGGCCTCGATGCTGCTGGCATCGCGCGCGCGCTGACGCTGGGCACCAGTATGGCATCAGGCATCAAGGGCCAGTTCGGCACGCCCGCAAAACCCTTCCACGCCGGCATGGCCGCCCGCAACGCGGTCGAGGCCGCACTGCTCGCCCAAGCGGGCCTCTCGGGCCGCCTCGACATCCTCGAAGGCGCGCAAGGCTTCCGCGCGCTTTACGCAGGCGGCACACCCACCACATGGTGGGAAGACACCCCCGAAATCCCCGCCGCCCACGTCATCGAAACCAGCGGCCTCATGCCCAAGCGTCACCCCTGCTGCGGCTCGACGCACCTCGTCCTCGACACGGTCATCGACCTGCAAAAGACCCACGGCTTCACCGCCGCGCAGGTCGCGCGGGTCGACACGCGGGTCGGCCTCGCCAACTGGCGCAACCTCGCCTACCCCGCGCCGATCAACGAAATGCAGGCCCGCTTCTCGATGCAGTATTGCGTCGCCCGCACTTTGCACAAAGGCGTCCTCGGCCTCGCCGATTTCACCCAAGCCTCCGTCGATCGCTATGCTAGCGACCCGCTGCTCCAAAACATCACGATGGACTACGACCCGCAGTCCAGCAGCATCGACCAACCCCACCAGACAACGATCACGCTGACATCGGGCGCCCAACTACACGGCACGCGGCACTTCGCCAAAGGCACGATCAACGACCCCTTCACCGCCGATGACCGCCAAACCAAGTTCACCGACTGCACGCGCCACATCGCACCCCCCGCAACCCTCTTTGCGACATGCGAGGCGATCGCGACCCAGCCGGATCTGGCCTTCCTCGGCCCGCTGTTCACCTGAACAGCAAAAGGCCACCCCGCCGCTCGACGGGGTGGCCTCAACACATTTAAAACGCTGGCTTTATACAGCCGCCTTGAAGTCGCCAATGGCATGCTGCGCCACACGGTGGCCGCCGCCAATATCCACCAGCGGTGCCAAGGGCACACTGGCCCCAACCGGCAAAATGGCCCCCTTGGGTTCCGACATATCCAGATTGAACGCCTTACGCTTACCCGGCTCGGCAATCGGCACCGCCGACAGCAAACGCCGCGTATAGGGGTGCTGCGGGTTCTCGAACACCTGCCGCCGCGTCCCGATCTCGACAATCTGCCCCAGATACAGCACCGCAACGCGGTGGCTGACCCGTTCGACCACGGCCATATCGTGGCTGATGAACAGCATCGAAATGCCCGTCTCGGCCTGCAAATCCAGCAGCAGGTTCACTACCTGCGCCTGCACCGAAACATCCAACGCCGAAACGCTCTCATCCGCGATAATCACCTTCGGCTCGGCCGCCAGCGCGCGCGCAATGCAAATGCGCTGGCGCTGCCCACCCGAAAACTGGTGCGGAAAGCGGTCGAACATATCGGCCGACAGGCCAACGCGCTCCAGCAGTGCCTCGGCCCTGCGCCGCGCCTCGGAACCACGGGCTAGCCCGTGAATTTCCATCGGCTCGGTGATCGACTTGCCAATCCGCATCCGCGGATCCAACGATGCATAGGGATCTTGAAAAATGAACTGGATGTTGCGCTGCAACACAGCCATCCCTTGCGCATTGTTCGGGCCAATCGCCTGCCCGTCAAACACGATCTGGCCGCCCGAACGCGGCGCCAGCGACAACAGCGCCCGCCCCGTGGTCGTCTTGCCCGAACCGGATTCGCCCACCAACGCCAAGGTCTCGCCGCGATGCAAATCGAACGACACCTTCTCGACGGCATGCACCTCGCGCTGCACACGGCCCCAAATCCCGCCCTTGATCGGAAAACGCACCTCCAACTCGCGCGCGCTCAGAATCGGGGCGGCCATGTCGGGCACAACATCCACCACCGGCGCGGCAGTGGGGGCGGCCTCGCCATCCTCGATCAGATCAAACCGCAGCGGCTGATCGGTGCCCAAAGTCGCCCCCAAACGCGGCACGGCCGACAGCAGGCGACGGGTATAGTCTTCCTTCGGGGCGCGGAACAACGCGTCAATGCTGGCTTCCTCGATCAAACGCCCGCGCCGCATCACAACAGCACGGTCCGCCACCTCGGCCACCACCCCAAGGTCATGGGTGATGAACATCATCCCCATGCCCATCTCTTTTTGCAAATCGCGCATCAAGCCCAAAATCTGCGCCTGAATGGTCACATCCAGCGCCGTCGTCGGCTCGTCCGCAATCAGCAGGCTGGGGCGGCACGACAGCGCGATCGAGATCATCGCCCGCTGCCGCATCCCGCCCGAAAACTCGTGCGGATAGCGCGCCAAAGCCGCCCGCGCCCCCGGTATACGCACCAGATCCAGCAAACGGGCCGCCTCGTTGCGTGCCTCGGCCACCGACTTGTCCTGATGCAACCGGATCGCCTCGACCAGCTGGTCGCCAATCGTCATCACGGGGTTCAGTGATGTCATCGGCTCTTGAAAGATCATGGCGATGTCGCTGCCGCGCACCTTGCGCATCACAGCCTGATCGGCGCTTTCAATATCCAACACCGACCCATCGGCACGGCGCAACCGAATGCTGCCCTGCTCGATCTTGCCGCCCGCGAAATCGTTCAACCGCATGACCGCCATCGAGGTCACCGACTTGCCCGACCCCGACTCGCCGACAATCGCCAACGTCTCGCCCGCATTCACATGCAGCGAAATGTCCTGCACGGCGGGCGTCGCCGATCCGTCAAAGCGAACCGTCAGGTTCTTCACCTCCAACAAGGGGGAATGTGTCATATCAGGCCCTCTTCTTCATACGCGGGTCGAATGCGTCGCGCAGACCGTCGCCAATCAGGTTGATGGCCAAAATGGTCACGCTGAGGAACGCCGCAGGGATCATCACCAGATGCGGCTTGACCAGCCACAGCGCACGACCCTCGGACATCATGTTGCCCCACGTGGGAATGGTCGGCGGAATACCCACGCCCAGAAAAGACAGACCCGCCTCGAACAAAATCGCCAAGGCGATCTGATAGGTCACCGTCACAATAATCGGCGCGGTGGCATTGGGCAGCAAATGCAGCAAAATGATCCGCGTCTTGCTGGCGCCCGATGCAGCGGCCACCTCGACATAAGGCTGCTCGCGCAGCGACAACACCGACGCCCGCACCAAACGCACCAGCCGCGGCACCTCGGCCAAAGTGATCGAGATAATCACATTCGTCAGCGACACACCCGCCACCGCGATCATCGCAATCGCGATCAAAATGGTGGGAATGGCCATCAACCCATCCATCACGCGCATGATGATCGGGTCGGCCCAGCGAACGAAACCCGCCAGCAAGCCCAGCGTCACACCCACAACCGTGCTCAGCAGCGCGACGCCAAAGCCGACAATCAGCGACACCCGCGCGCCATACAACGCCCGCGAATAGATGTCGCGCCCCAGCATATCACCGCCCAGCCAATGCTCGGCCGACGGCCCCACCCCGCGCAACTCGGCGCGGATCGTCGAGGGGTCAACAGTGCCCAGATAGGGCGCGAAAATAGCCATCAACACGATCAGCAGCAACATGATCGTCCCGATGGTCAGGGTCAGATTGCCCCGAAAAATGGAAAAGAACCCGGCCATCAGTATTTGATCCTCGGATCGAAGAAAGTGTAGGCAATATCAACCGCAAGGTTCACCAGCACATAAAGCGCCCCGAACAGCAGGATAACACCTTGAATTACGGGGTAATCATGGCGCAACACCGCATCAACGGTCAGACGCCCCAATCCCGGAATGGCGAAAACGTTCTCGGTCACAACCGATCCGCTCATCAATACACCCACACCGCTGCCGATGATGGTGACAATGGGCACCGCCGCGTTCTTCAGCGTATGGCGAAACAACACCATCCCCTCGGATACGCCCTTCGCCCGCGCCGTCCGCACGAAATCGAGCCGCAGGTTTTCCAAAATCGCCGACCGCGTGATCCGCCCGATCAGCGCAATGTACACCGACGCCAGCGCCATCGCGGGCATCAGCAAACTGCGCATCGATGCCCACAGCCCGTCGCCCAGCGGGGTATACCCCTGCACCGGCAACCAGCCCAGCTTTAGCCCCAGGAACCACGTCAAAATATAAGCGACCACAAAGTTCGGAATCGAGAACAACAGCACCATGACCAACATGATCAACTGGTCCGTCACCTTGTTCTGCCGCCACGCCGAAATCACACCCAGCACGATGCCAAACACCACGGCAATCACCAGCGTCAACAACATCAGCGTGAACGTCGGGGCGATCCGCTGCCCGATCATCTCGGCCACCGGCTGTCGCGTGTACAGCGACAAGCCCAGATCACCATGCAGCAGATTGCCCACCCAGCTCATGAATTGCGGAATGAACGGCTGGTCCAAGCCCAAGTCATGGCGGATCGCGGCGATCTGGTCGGCCGATGCATCCTCGCCCGCAATCATCAACGCCGGATCGCCCGGCGCCAACCGCAGCACTGCGAACGCGAAAATCGCAATCATCGCCATGACCGGAATGGTCGAAAGCAGTCGCTTTAAAATATAACTTGTCATCGCACCCAAGGGAAAAAAGGTGAAGCGGGGCCGCCTGCCGGTTTCCCGACAAACCGCCCCGTCGCATCACGTCTTCGGTTTAGCCGCGCAGCGTGTAGAACGTCGGCATGGCGGTTTGAACACCCGACCAGTTCTCCTTCAGCGCCGAAACGCTATACATCGACCCCAGCGGAACATAGGGCACGTCGATGAACATCTGTTCCTGCATCTGGGCCGCAATCTCAATGCGATCCGCCTGCGTTTCAGCGTTAATCCACTGCGTGTACAGCGCCTCGATCCGCTCGGACGTCGGCCAACCGAACCAACCGGCCTCGCCGCGGCCGCGAATGGCCAGCTGACCGATGGGGTCCAAATTGTTCACACCGGTGATCAGGGTGAAGAACACGTTCCACCCCCCCTCCTCGGGTGCAGAGCGCACCTCGCGCTTTTGCAACGATGCACCCCAGTCCAAGGTCTCGACCTTGACGTCGAAATCCAGCTTGCGCAGCAATTCGGCCCCAATCAGCGACAGCGAATGCAGCGATCCGACCGACACCGTATCGACCAGCGTGATTGTGCTGCCGTAAACGCCCGCTTCTTTCAACAAAGCCTTGGCCGCATCAAAATCGCGCGGGCCATCCAGCGCTTCCATGCCGCGGTCGCTGGCCATCGGCGTATCGGGCACAAAGGCGCCGGTGTGCACATCCAGATAGTCGGCGTTTTCCGCACCGGCCGTCGCATACATGAATTCTTGCTGGCTGACGACCATCTGCACCGCCTGGCGCACCCGCACATCATTGAACGGCGCATGCAGATGGTTGAACCGCAGCACACCAATCTGGGGCAGCGCCCCACGATACAGTTTGAAGCCGGGAACCATCTCCAAAATCGGCGCGAAATCCAGCGACATCGCCTCGACGCCGTCAACCTCGCCCGCCTGCAGCGATGCAAAAGCCGTCGCCGCATCGGGAATGACCAGCCATTCCACACGGTCGATCATCGCAACCTTGGCCCCGGCGGTGAATACGGCATCAGCCCCCTCGCGCGGCACGTACCCGTCAAAGCGCTCGAACACCACCTTCGCGCCCTGAACCCACTCGTCCCAAACCATCTTGTAGGGGCCGCTGCCGGTCGGGCGGTCGATCCGCTCGGCCTGCAAGGCTTCGGCCTCGGGCAAAATGGTGCAACCGTTGTGCGGGCGCGCCAGCAGCGCAGGCAACAGCGGGAACGGCGCGTTCAACGTGATGACAATGGTCTTCGCATCCGCCGCCGTCACCGTCTCAACAACCGGCTGCAACACCGCAGCCGAACTACCGCGCGCAATCCACCGCGTGATCGAGGCCGCACAATCCGCCGCCGTCACATCCTGATCGTTGTGGAACTTCAGCCCGTCGCGCAAAACAATCGTATGCTGCAACGCATCATCCGACACCACATGGCTTTCAGCCATCTGCAACTGCGGCTCGTAATTCTCGTCCAAACCAAACAGCGTGTCGAACACCATCAGGCTGAACAGCTGCGTAATCAGCGATGTCGAATACATCGGGTCAACCACGGCCAAATCGGCATGGGGCACCCACTTGAACACCGCAGTGCGGCCGGTCTGGGCCATCGCCATCTGCCACGGCATCGCAAAAGCCGCCGAAAGCAACGCGCTATTGCGTAAAAAATCACGTCTGGACTGTGTCATCGTTACTCTCCTTGTTGCGCACTCAAGCTTGCAGCTCTTGCTCGACCAGCGTCGCCCAAAAGGCGATGCCCGGCAGCAGTGCGTCGTCGTTGAAATCATAGCGCGGGTTATGCACCGCAACCCCGTTCGCGCCCTCGGTGCCGTTGCCCATGAAGAAATAGGCCCCCTTGTTCACCTCCAGCATGAACGAGAAATCTTCCGACCCCATCATGGGCCGGTCCAGATTCACCACATTCTCGGCCCCCAGCGCGGCGACAGCGGCACGGCGCCCCACATCGGTCGCCTCGGCATCGTTGATCAGCGGCGGATAGGGGTTCGGCGCGGCCACAACGCTCGCCACGCAACCATAGGCCCCCGCAATATCCGCAATCAGCTGGCGCACACGCTCGTTCACATGCGCCCGCACACGGGGCAAGTGCGTCCGCAGCGACAACTTCATCTCGGCACGCTGCGGAATGACGTTGAACGTCTCGCCCGCGCGGAACATGGCAACCGTCACCACCGCCGAATCCAGCGGGTTCACATTGCGCGACACCACCGACTGCAACGCCGATACAATCGTGCTGCCCGCAACAATCGGATCAAAGGTCGTGTCGGGCTGGGCCGCATGGCCACCCTTGCCTTCAATCACCACGTCCAAACGGTCGTTCGCCGCCGCAAACGACCCCGCCGCATAGCGCAACTGCCCCACGGGCGTGCCCGGCCCGTTGTGAATGCCAAACACCATCTCGCACGGAAAACGCTCGAACAGACCATCATCGATCATGGCCTTGGCGCCGGCCTTCCCCTCCTCGGCGGGTTGGAAGATCAGATGCACCACGCCCGAAAAATCGCGCGTTTCGGCCAAATATTTCGCAGCCCCCAGCAACATCGCTGTGTGGCCATCATGGCCGCAGGCATGCATCTTGCCCGCCACCTTGCTGGCATAGGGCAAACCGGTCGCTTCCAAAATCGGCAACGCATCCATATCGGCGCGCAGCCCGATGGCCTTGTTCCCCGTCCCCGCGCGCAACGTCCCGACGACACCGGTGCCCCCGATCCCCGTCGTCACATCATAACCCCACTCACCCAGCAGCTTCGCCACCAGCTTGGCGGTCTCCACTTCCTCAAATGCAAGCTCGGGGTTTTCGTGCAAATGATGACGCACCGGCACCATCGCCTCTGCATAGGGGGCGAAACGCGTCTGCCCGATGTCCATAATTAAGCCTCCAGGCCGAAAATCCTGTAAAATCGGGTAGACACCGCCGAAAAAAGGAACAAGACAATACCCAGATATAGCGATAACCGGATGTTATCATGAAGCTGCACCAACTGCGCGCCCTCGACGCCGTCGCGCGCCTCGGCGGCATCCGCGCTGCCGCGCGCGAACTCGCCCTCAGCCAGCCCGCGCTGACCAAAGCCCTGCGCGAGCTAGAGGCAGCTACAAGCTTGAAATTATTGGAACGCGGCAACCGCGGCGCCGTCCTGACCGAGGCAGGAACCCGCCTCCTCATCCGCAGCCGCGTGGTATTCCGCGAGCTCGAATATGCTGAAATGGAGATGCGCCAGCTAGCTGGTCACGACAAGGGCAGAATTAGCATCGCCATCTCGCCCGTGCTTGGGCAGATGATACTTTCCAAGGCATATAGCCTATTTAATAAGCAGTTTCCGAATATCAGCCTACGCTTCCTGCCCGCGTTCACCCGCTCGTCGATGGCCGCCGTCGCCGACGGCACCATCGATTTCGCTGTCGTCCTGCTGCAAGGCATCGAAACCTCGGCCAATGTCATTGTCGAGCCATGGTTCGACGTCGAACACCGCATCGTCGCGCGTATCGGCCACCCGCTGGGCACCAGCACCACCGTCGCACAGGCTCTCGCACAAGATTGGGCGCTGACGAATGCCACCGGCGGCGGCCAATTCGATCTGCTGGCAAAGCTCTGCGCCGAAAACAACGCCCCCCTGCCCCACGTTATCCACGAGGCCGCCTCCTCCTCGCTGCTCGTCGCGCTGGTCGGCGGCACCGACCTGCTCACGTTCGCCCCCATGCTGGGCCAAGGTTTCTCGAACCCGCCCCTGCAAGTGATAGAATGTCCTGAAGTTATCGGCCTGAAACGCAAATTCGGCCTGATCCGGCGCGCCGACGGCTACCTTAGCCCGGCGCTGGTGGCGCTGCGCAACGAAATCCAGCGCCTGTCCTACGACCACATAGCCGCCGTCACGCCCCTAAAGGCACGCTGACCGCGCCTCAGCTGCGACGCAAAACCTCTGCCAACCGCTTGCCCTGCGGCTCGCGGTCGGACACATCAATCCCCGACAGCAAATCCGCCAAATGGCGCGTCATCAATTCCGAGGCCTCCGCCTCGTTATTCGCCGCAATCGCATCGACCAAGGCGGCATGCGCGTGGCTTTCGCAGAACGGGCTATCGCGGCGCGAGTACAACGAAATGATCAACGCCGAGCGCGAACACAACGAACGCACGAATTCCGTCAAAATCGACTGGCCGGCAATCTCGGCAATGCTCTCGTGAAAGCGCGCCGACAGCAACACCGCATCGCCCTGCCGGTTCTCGTACAAGGCGCGGTGTTCTTCCTCTAGGTGCTTGCGCAACACCTCGATATCACTTGGCTTTGCAACCGCCGCCGCCATAGCCGCAACACGCGGCTCAATAAGGGCACGCGCCCCGAAAATCTCACGCGCTTCCTTCTTGGTCGGCTTTGCGACAAACGCACCGCGGTTCGGCTTCAACTGCACCAAACGGTCATGCGCCAAGGCCTGCAAGGCCGTGCGCACAATCGTCCGACTGACCGAGAAAACCTCGCCCAGCTCGTCCTCGGGCAACTTGGTTCCTGGTGCCACGCTATGGGCCAGGATTGCCGACTTTAGCTCGTCGTAAATGGTGATCCAGCGCGCAGACGTGCTGCTGGTCTCGTCAGTATGAAGCATATGAACCAGCCCTCTCTCGCTGGATAGGCAGCTCCGCATTACAAGGCAAGTTTGAATTCATCCGGCGCACACCTCGTGCACAATGTGACAATCTCAGCCTGTTATCTCACCGCCAATGTCGCAGGAAAGAGCGCGTAAACCGCGCGCCGCGTTTAGCCAGGCGCCCAGTACCCCGCCTTTATCCGCGCAAATTAGTCCTGAAACCGCGTCCACACAGGGCAACTGCCGCCGATCAACCATCACCACAGGCCCGTTGATGATCGCGGCCGACATGTTGGCGGCCGTGCAATTCATATGCAACGCGCGGATCGGGTCATCAATCACTCCTACGCGCCAGCCCTCCTGGTCGACGATGACTATGTCTTCCTTGGCCGCACTCGGCGCGTTCTCTCGGTCCGCAGTCTAACCGCCGAATCAAATCGTGCTTATCTCAACATCAATGCTGCCAGCAGACCCTTCAAAACCAATTTTTGTATAAAAATATCAATATGATATTTCCCGCCGCCCCTGATCTCACCCGTAACCCTGCGATTGCCTGCGGAAATACGACAAAAGCTGCTAAATCCGGCAAACGGCCTCTATATCCACGCTGCATTTGATAAAATAATCAGAGAGTTAACATAGGATAAAAGACTATTATTTATGCAATAAGCAGAAAATTGATGCGACAGGCATCTTCAGCAACATCATCCCGGGGCACAACGCGACGCAGCAACCCAACTGGGCATGGCGGTCAACGCAGGCACCGGCGCCCGTAAGCCATCGCTGCGGCGCTGGGTCAAGGCGATGTCATAGCCGACCTTTAGAAGGTCATCCGCGCCCTTCCGCACCTTGGCGCCAAATCCCTGCTCTTAATCATTGCTAAGCTCGAGGATCGCGACGGCCCCGGCATCCGCCCGCTGATCAAGAAGCAAAAGAATCTACAGCGATGCAGTCCTACACATCATCGAAAGCGTAGGCGCCACGCACCTCGGCAGCGCGCACGCCCGTGTCGACGAGATTTGCAGTCTCGAAGGCTCGCTAGGTGTTCAGTCTCGGCATTTTGTGAATCGGGTTTAGGATGAATCTTTGTGGCTCTGACTTCCAGATCTTGACCTGCCCCGCGGCCGTTCCTCGTTCATAACGAGAGCCCTCGGGTTTGATAGTGCTCGGTTTCAGGTTGGGCAAGTGCGCCGGGCGTGGAGCGCTCAGATTGCTCACGCGTCCGGCGCGTATCTGCCGGGGTCTTGTTGCCCAGCGAGGAATGCCGCCTTACGTTATTGTAGTCATAGCGCCAGAGGGCCAGCTTGCGGCGGTCTTGGGGTTGACACCCAGTTCCCTGCTCAGCTGCCCGATCGTAGTTCGAGATCGCTGTATTGCGCCTCGGACGGCGTGCGTGGTTGGGGGGCTGCCATGACAAACCTGTCCCACAGGGCATCCTTCCATACCGCCAAGAAGATCGCACCATCAAATCCCAAGGACAAACATGTCACCGTAACCAACTCGTCGGGTTGCAGCACCCTCTCGTCCTGCAGCTACTTTAACCCCGCAACATCGCGTGTGTGATCCAGCTGCACCCGATAGATCGCATCTTTAGCACCGTCAGTCATATGCCATCGCTTTAAGGCGAGCAAATTTGTATACAAAGATTGTTATATTTACATACAATATTCGTCACCCTGTTTAGCACGGGCACGAAACATGCAACACAATCACATAACATACACGCTAAAGCAGAAAGGCCGCACCCCTTTCGGGATGCGGCCCAAAACCTTCCCCGCGGGGAAGATCCTACCCGATGTCCGACAGCAGCCGCGCCAGCGCAACCTCCAACCGACGCCGATCGACGGCCGAAAAGTCGGTGTCCAGCTTGATCTCCAACCGCCCGTTAGATGCGGTGCACCGCGCCTGCCCCATGGCCGATGTAACCTGAAATGTCGTCTTCGCTTTGCGCGGCGGCGCAGCGGGGCTGTCCTTCGCATCAGGCCGCACGATGTCGTCATCCAGCGGCCCCTCGCCCAATCCGGCTGACTGGCGCAGCACCGCCAATTCGTCCGCGACCGACCGGTTATCCCAGCCGCGCAGCGCGGTGCGGATCTGGCCCGCCACCTCTGGGCGCACCTCCAACAGCGTCGCCAGCTTCAACCCCAGCGACCGGGGAATATGCGGCGCAAAGCGCAGATCATCGCCCAGCACCTCCATCACGCGGATGAACTGGCGAATATAGCTGCGCTTCTGATAGCCCGCCGACTGGAACAACTCGGCCACCACGCGGTCGGGGTCGCTCTGCCGCGTGCTGGGGTCAGCCGCGTAATTCAGGGCTAGTGCAGCCATTTCGGCAAAAGAAATGTCCTTCCGCACCAGATTTTCGTCCACCATACGCCGGTAAAGGCTGTCCATATCTTCCCCGCGGGGAAGAATTCCCGCCGGAATGCGCCCCCACCGTTCAGCATCACCTGTCTCGGCCAACAGTGCCTTATAGGCAGAAAGCCGGCGAAACCCTTGGATCAACTCGTACCGGCCATCCTCGCGCTGCTCGACGCGAATGGCGTTCGACAGCCCAATCTCGGCAATCGACTTGGTCAGTTCAGCCAGCTCCAAATCGTCACCGGGCAAACGGTCGCGCACCAACTTATACGTCTCGATCTGATCTACCGGCACCAGATCGACGATCAAACCCAGCTGCTTCATCCGCACATGTTCAGCAGCCAGCGCGTCATTCTCGGCGCGAATTTCTGCCTCCAGCGCGGTGCGCTCGCGCAGCGCCTCGGCATTCTCGCTAATCGCGGCCGCCATGGGCGAACGCCGCTGCGCAGGTTTTTCTCCTCGACCTTCCCCGCGGGGAAGGTTTCCGCCACATCATCCTCGGGAAGGTTGATGTCGAAAATGCGCCGCTTTTTCACTCTTCATCCTCCATCTTGTCCCACGCCCCCAAGAAGCAGTCTTTGAATTCCTCATACCCACGATCAAACGATGCACGGGCGCGTCGCCATGTCTCGCGCGTCATCGTGCGATAGTCGATTTCGTATACCGACGACAGGAACCGACCCGACTGCTCGACCGCGCGGGTCATCTCGATCGGCTCTTTCGCAACCGTATCGCCAAACACCTTGCGGAACGCTTCCAGCATCGCGCGGTGCAACTCGTTCCCCGGCTCATATCGCGTCATCAGAAAGCGAATATCCAAAAACGCCTTGGGCAACCGCATCTTCCCCGCGGGGAAGGTTCCCGAAAATCCCTCGGCCAAATCCGACAGCGCCTCGGCCAACTGCCCGATAAACGATGTCGTAGAATCATACTCCCAATACCCAGGGCCCGACGGGATATAGAGGACATCCGCCGCAAACACCGCATTCATCGATTGGTAGCCAATCGCGGGCGGGCAGTCGAAAATAATGACATCATAGGCATCGCGCGGCACCGCATCCAACCACCGCGACACCGCCGCAAAGAACGACCAGTCAGGGTTCAGGTGGCGGTACTGCGCGCTCGCAAACTCGACGAAAGCAGCATTCGCGCACGAAGGGACGATATCAATCGTCGGCCACGCCGTCGGCTTGATAAAGTCGCCAACCCGCAAATCCCCGAGGCCCAGATCACGCACCGCCGCCGGCAGCCGCCGCTGCGGCACTGCTGTCCCGCTCTCGGCCGCGCGCGGCGCCGCATTCATCCGGTCGGTCTCTCGCACCAAATCTCTCGCGATGATACCCCAAACCGTCAACTCCTCGGACACATCATGCAATCCCATGGAATGGGTCAGCGTCGCCTGCGGGTCGAAGTCGACCACCAAAACCCGATACCCATCGAGGGCCGCCGCATGCGCCATGTGCAGCGCGACAGTCGACTTACCAGCACCACCTTTGAAATTCGAGATCGCGACACGCACCGCGCGCTTGCCGGCGGGGCGGCGAGGCATCAGCGAGTGGCGGTTCACCTTCATCTTCCGGCGCAGCTCGTTGATCTCGGTCAAGCTGAACCAGCGCTGACGACCGTCATCCTCGACCTCGCCGCTGGGAAGGTCGGGGTCTTGGGCTAAGCGACCGCGGAAAGTGGACTGGTTGATGCGGAAGATCAGCTCGGAGACTTCCCAGCTGGAGAAACGCCGCAGTTTTTTCTCATGCTCGGGCGAGAAGGTCTGCTTGCGGATATAGCTTTGCATCTTGAGGGACTGCGCCTGAAGGGCAGCGAGGTCTTCGTGGGTGTACAT